>NZ_JADBRW010000210.1:0-16188 GCF_020247025.1 Microcystis sp. M109S1 | reverse complement strand
GTTTCAAGCGTCTTTGTAGCAATTTAAGCTTACTCTGTACTTTCAACAAAAATCGAGGGGCTTTGATTAAATCTCCCCGTGAAGTAGCCACAAAACTTTCAATTCCCGCGTCAATTCCTAAACAGGTCTTCCCTACTGTCAGATCGGGAACTAATTCCGTAGATTGGAAGGAAACCGAAACGTAAAATCCCGACGCTTCTTGGATAATTCGAGCTTGTTTAGGCTCAAACCCAGACGGGTACTCCCTAGATTTCCTAATCCGAATTTTTCCCAATTGTGGAAAATTTAAGTATTCGTCACCTAGAAAATTTTTCGAGAGCGCGGGGAAAACAAAACTTCGCATCTTTTTCTTAAATCTAGGAAAGCCGAAGCCTTTCGATTTCATGTGGTCAAACGCTTTATCTACAGTTTTTAAAACTTGCTGTAAGACTTGAGCGTTAACCGTCTTTAATATCGGGTAAACTTTTTTAGCTTCCGTTAGATTTTTAGCTTGAACGAAGTAATTTGGATAGGGTTGATCCGCAGGAATTATGTACTCAGAAACTAGCGAACAGCGATCCGCAAGACACTTTCGAGAGTTTAACCAATCTTTCCGTTCCGAGAGCGCGTAATTATAAACGCTCTTACAAACATCAAGAATGTGGACAATCTCTCGTTCCTGTTTCTTGTTTACCTTTAGTTTGTACTGGTAGGTAAGCGTTATCACTGTCGTTAGTTTCGTGATGTGATGTATAGTTAAATTGTAACACTTACTGCCTAGTATATCAACTAATTACAATCATGGACCAAACTAATCGCTAACCTTAAAACAGTTAGTAGTCGCTTAATTAGACAAGAATTTCCGGATTTGGCGGCAAAGTATTTCGACAACAAACCCTATTTTTGGGCGGGAGCTTATTTCGTGGCTAGTTGTGGCGACGTTACTGTCGAACAACTAAAAAAATACGTCGAGAACCAAAACTCCCCAAAAGTGGAAAGGCTACTGCGTTAGTTTCATTCTGGTCGCGATTCATCTCCCGTTAACCGCTACGCAGTTTAACGGGAGTCCTCTCGCGACCTTGAGATAGGGGTGAGGGGTGGGGCAGATTTTTCAGGGATCGGTAAACAGTAAACAGTGAAAATACTCCTCACCTAATACCGCTTACCGATCACCGATAACTTAATTATTGGCCATTACCCAATTAACTAGAGTGCGGACGGGAAAACCGGTGGCCCCGGAATTATTAACGCCATTTTCTTTATCGGACCAGACCGGTCCTGCGATATCTAGGTGGAGCCAGGGAGTATTATTAATGAATTGCTTCAAAAATAAAGCGGCTGTAATGGAACCGCCGGGGCGCGGGCCGGTGTTTTTCATATCGGCAATTTGAGACTTCATCCCCTCGAAATATTTTTCTTCTAGGGGCATTGGCCAGAATTTTTCGCCGGCTAATTTAGCGGCCTCTTGGAGTTGAACAGTGAGACTCTCATCGCTACTCCATAAACCGGCGATATCGTCCCCCAAAGCGATGACACAGGCCCCGGTTAAAGTGGCTAGATCGACGATCGCATCCACCTCTAATTTTTCCGCAAAAACCAAGCCATCGGCTAGGGTTAATCGTCCCTCGGCATCGGTGTTATTGACTTCAATAGTTTTGCCATTAGAAGCGGTTAAAATGTCCCCGGGGTGCATAGCGCGACCACTAATCATATTTTCTGTAGCCGGACAGATAAAGTGTACTTCCACTTCTGGCTGTAATTGGGCGATCGCCTTGGCTGCGCCTAGGGTGGCGGCACCACCCCCCATATCCATTTTCATGGTTTCGATGCCACTGCCGGCCCCTTTAATATTCAAACCGCCGGAATCAAAGGTTAAACTTTTGCCGACGATTGCTAGTTTACGTTTCGGGGTTCCTTGGGGTTTATAGATTAAATGAAGGAATTTCGGGGGAATATCCGAGGCTTTGGCTACTCCTAAGAATGCTCCCATGCCCAAGCTTTCGCATTCTTCCTGTTCCAGAATTTTGAGACTTAATCCGTATTCGGCGGCAATTTGCTCGGCGGTGGCTGCCATGGTCAGGGGGGTGACGGTGTTAGCGGGAGCATTGACTAATTCTCTGGCCAGAATCACTCCAGAACAGATTTGCTCGGCTTTGGCGATCGCCGATGCTTGCTCTCCTAAACCCAATAACTCGACGGTTGCTAATTTGGCTCCTTTTTCCTCCTTAGTGGACTTGAAGCGGGTATCCTGATGAGTGGCCAGCAGCAGCCCTTCCGTGATTGCTCCGGCAGTGGCGGACTGATCACCAACTACCGGTAAACTGATGGCCAGAGCTTGGGTTTTTTGTTGTTTGGCCAGACGAGCGATGGCGGCGGCCGCTAGACGCAGGGTTTGCAGGTCGAAATCGGCAGTTTTTCCCAATCCCACCAGGATTAATTTGCGAATCGGACCTCCACCACCTAGACGAGTCGCCCCACTGCTGCCTAATTTTCCCTCGAATTCCGTCTCGGAGATGAGATCCCCTAGGTTTCCCCCTAGTTTATCGTTTAATTCTGCCAATTCTCCTGCAATCTCGATGGCTCCTTCTGGTAAACCTAGGGCTAAAGTATCTCCTGTCCAAGTAAGGAGCGAGGTGTCAGTCGATCGAATATCCATTCTTTATCTCGATAATTCTTTGCAAAATGCTTCTATTAATCACTATACTGTAAGCTCTATCAGTTATCATCGATCATCTATTCAGGTTTAGTGGCTCCCTGCCAAGAATCAAGGTCTAGCCAAAATCAATATCTAAAAATGTCGGGATCAAGACCCTCTCTTTTCAAATCACTAGATAAATAGTTAGCGGTTGGCAAGCTAGGAAATCGAACCTAGAAATTGTCGATGTGATCGTATACTACGGAGTTTCTCTCGCCATTAAGATAACTGCTATAATGTATTCGCTAACTCTAAGTGGTCGAGCAAAATTAAAGTTAACCGTGAGGCAAGGGAATAACCCAGAGGCAATAGTCAAGGCTCTCAGCTTTATTAATGTTTCTTAATACGAATGTATTTGTTGAGAGGGTTTCCGAGGAAATATGAAGTGTAAACTGATTAGGCATTGTTCCTGATTCCTGATCCTGACTGGGGATAACTGCCATGTATTCTACTACTTAGAAAAAAATTATCAAGTTTGTATTGATCGCTCAAGGAGAAATTTTTATGGAAATATCTCGTCCTAATCAAGCAGAATTAACCGCAGAAGAACAACAGGAACTAGAAAAGTTGCGAGCTATTATCGAACAGGCTAGTGTTGATGGCGTGATCACTCAAGGGGAAAGGGAAAGAATCGCCCTAGCTATGAGGTCTGATGGTAAAGTGACCCTAGAAGAATTAGAGTTAGTCAGAACTTTAATTACCGAAAAAGTGAGCAAAGGGGAATTAGTTCTCGATTATCTTTAAACTCTGGAAAATCGGATCAAAAAAAAGACGGGGTTTTCACCCCGTCCTATTTGTCAAGAATTATGACAAATCCTTGACTTGTGATACTAATTGTGCGACCACATCTTGAGCGCTACCAAAGAGCATAAAGGTTTTGGGATTGTAGAATAATTCGTTTTCTACCCCGGCAAAACCCGATCGCATACTGCGCTTAATCACGATCGTGTGCTGTGCCTTATCCACGTCGAGAATCGGCATTCCATAAATCGGACTAGCTTTATCGTGACGGGCAGCGGGATTAACCACATCATTCGCCCCAATAATTAACGCCACATCGACGCGCTCAAACTCAGGATTAATATCATCCATATCGTAGAGTTGCGGATAGGGAACATTAGCTTCGGCCAGTAATACATTCATGTGACCGGGCATTCTTCCCGCCACGGGGTGAATAGCATATTTAACCTCAACGCCATTTTTTTCCAACTGTTCAGCCAATTCTCGCACCGCGTGTTGTGCTTGGGCCACTGCCATGCCGTAACCGGGTACAATCACCACAGAACGCGCATAACCGAGCATCATTGCCCCTTCTTCTGAATCGATGGCATGAACCGATTTATCAAGGCTAGAAGTGGCACTCGCTTTGCCCCCGGCACTAGCACCTGTACCAAATGCCCCAAATAGTACACTAGCCAGCGATCGATTCATGGCTTTACACATGATCTGAGTCAGGATAATCCCCGACGCACCCACCAAAGCACCGGCGATGATCAGCATACTATTCATCAGGATAAAACCGACTACACTAGCGGCAATCCCCGAAAAAGAGTTTAAGAGGGAGATAACCACGGGCATATCGCCGCCGCCGATGGGAAGCACGAATAAAGCCCCAAAAATTAGGGAAAGTACCACCAAGGTCAGGAAAACATCGATCGAGGTGGGATCGAAAAAGAGATAGACACTACCCCCTAAAAAGGTGAGTAGCAAGAGAATGTTAAAGGGTTGTTGGAAAGGAAAAGTTACGGGCGCGCCAGTGATTAATTCCTGTAATTTGGCAAAAGCGAGGACACTACCGGTAAAAGTGACACCACCGATCAATACACCCAAAATAGCGATCAGTATCGAGTCAAAGGCAATATTTTCACCACTTTGCAGTAAACGCCAGTATTCGCCAATGGCAATTAAAGCACTAGCCGCGCCGCCTAAACCGTTAAAAATCCCCACCATTTGGGGCATAGCTGTCATCGGGACTTTTTGCGCCGAAACTAAGCCGATAATCGAGCCAATCACCAGCGCCACGGCGATTAAACCATAGCTGAGGATTTCTTGATTGATTAAGGTGGCAATAATGGCGATTAGCATCCCGATGGCGGCCAGAAAATTGCCTTGACGGGCGGTAGCGGGGGAAGATAATTGTTTAAGACCGATGATAAATAAGATGGCGGCGAGTAGATAGGATAACTCGATCCCTGTGGTAAGGGCATTATTCATGATTTAGCCTCTTTTTTCTTGAACATTTGCAGCATTCGATCGGTAACGACAAAACCACCGACCACGTTAACCATCGCCAAAATAACGGCAATTAACCCTAAAATTACGGTTAATTCGTGCCAATCCGTGCCTCCGGCGATGAGGAGCGCACCGACAACGGCGATACCGGAAATTGCATTCGCTCCCGACATCAGGGGTGTATGGAGAGTGGGAGGAACTTTATTGATCACCTCGAAACCGACAAAGGAAGCGAGGACAAATACCACTAAAGCGGTTAAAAGTTGGGCAGTCATTGGTTAAGTAAAAAGGGGATAGGGGATGGGGGTTGGGGGTTAGGGGATAGGGGATGGGGGATAGGGGATAGGGGATGGGGGATAGGGGATGGGGGATAGGGAGAAAAAGCTGATAGCTAAAAAGCCGATAACTGTTCACTGAGGGCGGATTTAATGCGTTGGTTGCGGATTTCGCCGGCGTGGGTGACACAGGCGCTATCAATGATGTCATCGGCAAAATCGAGGTTTAAACTGCCGTCTTTGCTGACTAGAAGTTGTAGCAGCATTTGCAGGTTTTTGGCGTACATCTGGCTGGCATTGGTGGCCACTGTGGCAGGAAGATTAACGGCTCCGACGATTTTGACCCCATTAACGATGATTTCTCGTCCCGGTTGGGTGTAGGCGCAATTTCCGCCCTGTTCCGCCGCTAAATCAACGATTACCGACCCCGGTTTCATGGTGGCGATCATTTCTTTGGTGACTAGCAGCGGGGCCTGTTTCCCCGGTACTTGGGCGGTGGTGATCACCACATCGGCTCGCTTAATTGGTTCCGTTAGGGCTTGACAAATGCGCTCCTGTGTGCTAAGAGAAACCTCTTTGGCGTAACCGTTATCGGCGACGGTATCTTCTTCTAGGGGCATTTCAATAAATTTCGCCCCGACACTCTGCACTTCTTCTTTGACTTGGGGACGAATATCAAAAGCCTCCACCACTGCCCCCAAACGGCGGGCGGTAGCGCAAGCTTGCAATCCGGCAACTCCTGCCCCCAATACCAGCACTTTGGCTGGGGCGATCGTACCGGCGGCGGTAGTCATCATCGGGAACATTTTCGGCAGCCCAACTGCGGCGAGGAGTACTGCTTTGTAACCGGCGAGGTTAGCCTGAGAGGAGAGGGCATCCATGCTCTGGGCGCGACTACTGCGGGGAATTAATTCCATGCTCAAAGCTGTAATCCCGCGCTCGGCTAATTTGGCAATGCGCCGGGGCTGACGCAGGGGATCGAGAAAGCCGATGAGGATACCACCATTTTTCAGGCGATCGATCTCGCTATCGCTAGGAGGGGCGACTTTGAGAATAATATCGGCAGTTTCATAGATATATTCGCTGTTTTCGCTCAGGGCGGCTCCCACGGCACTATAGGCACTATCGGCAAAGTTAGCGCTAATTCCCGCCGTATTTTGGACAATTACCTCAAATCCCGCCTTGACTAAACGGGCAACGGTATCTGGCACTAGCGCCACCCGCGCCTCGCCTTGGTCACTTTCTTTGATTATGCCGATTTTCATGGCTGGGTTTCTCCTTAATAAGTCCTTCTCTTGTCCTATGCTGTTAGGGTAAGGGTTTCGTTAAATGCGATCGATCCCTTGGGATAATTTCGAGTCAAAATTGCTTTTCACTTCCATCCTAGCTATCCTCACCTTTCTGGCTCTTTTTCGGGGTAAATCTTAGGATTATCTTCAGAATTAAAGGGTTTTGAGCGGCATTGCTTGGGGATTTTTACCTAGTGATGAGGTAGTTGGGGAACGCCGAAACGGTTAACAGTAGCCGGTCTTCGGTCGTAGATACCAGATTAAGTTATACTTCATATTGATGAGAAAGGCTGTAATACGTCCCGACAATCTCAAAGTTTTAGAGTTCTTTTAACTTCGATCGCAATTCCTCTAATTCTGCATCTACTGCTGAATCCCTGACGGTGGGTGGATGGGCAGTTTTACCCAGTAACATTTGTGCTTTTAGCCGTACCAACGCAGCTAACCACTCTTTCAGATCGGAATTAGCCAGAGCGATGGCTCTACCGACTCAGGCATTGGGAACCTGTTTTCGCAGGTATTCTTGCCCAGAACGCGAGAATATTGGCAAAATTGCTAAATTTTTGAATATTAGCCTCGCAGAATTAACCGCCCAATTAGAAGATGTAGAATCGGTTTTAGAATTAGAGAAGGCAAAAGCAGCGGGTATTATTCCGAGTCGCCGCTCAATTGCCCGATCCAGAAAAGATTGCTCTGATTAAATTTTTAGTCAATACTTTAGAATTTGCCTAAAACTATGAACGACAACGAAAAACGAAAAATTGACAGCATTATCGTCCGAATTGCCTTGATTTTGGGACTGGGATTTTTAGCCGTAGAAGCAGGTCGAAATGTTATCAGCATTTCTTCTCAAAATAGCTTTCCAGAATTAGAGCAACAAGTAAGAGAAGCGGAAAGAAGAGGAGAAAAAGTAAGGAGAGCCATTGAAGAAGCCAACAAACACCGACTTTCTGACCCAGATCAACCAAACCCTTAAACGAGTGAAAATTCAGGTTAGGGGCGATCAATGACAGTTGATCGCCACTTTACCCGCAAAAGATGGGGGATGTTTTTTCTTTATCGAAAATTTGGGTTAAAACCCCGTCGTTTTACGACGGCTTTTCTTGATCTTTAATAGAGCATCTGAGAACTTCCAGGGTTGCACCTCTCAGTTATCAGTTATCAGTTATCAGTTATCAAAGGCAATTACTTCGATAATTGAGGAACGTAAATTAGATAAATTATCCTGCATAATAGTGATGGTTAATTATGACTAGCAATTAATATTTCCTATCTGAACAGCAAAATTATACTAAATCCGGTTATTAAAAACTGATTATTTATTTTCCCCTTTGCATGAGTGCCTCTTGCATGAGTGCCTCTCCTCATAACTAGCCTATACTCAACGGATTTAGTATTAATAAATAGAGACGTACCATAGATGATACGTCTCGATGCGCTCAAAGTTTTACAGTTCTTTTAACTTCGATCGCAATTCCTCTAATTCTGCATCTACTGCTGAATCCCTGACGGTGGTTGCTTGGGGTAAAGTGGGTTGACTAGAAGCTGTACCGGGTAATGCTCCCCCGGACATTCCTGCTTTTAGCAGTGCCAATTCATCCTCCACATCGCTACCCGATTCTAGTGCAGCGAATTGATTTTCGATGCCGATGCCACCCAATTCACCGTAAGCTTGACTACGGGCCTCTATCTGCACAACTTTTTCTTCCATGCGCTCAAAAGCGGACATGGAACTACTGGTATCGATACTGCCGAGGGTTTTTTGGAGTTCTTCGTTAGCTTTTGCGGCTCTGGAGCGAGCTACTAACATATTTTTCTTGGTTTTTGCCTCAGAAATCTTACTTTCGAGCGCAATCAAGTTTTTTCTCAGACTTTCTACCTGTACCGTTTGCTGATCCAGTTGATTTTTGAGAATGGCGGCGGTTTCCGTGAAATCTTTCTTGCGTTTAAGAGCTTCCCGGGCGAGAGTTTCATCCCCTTTAGAAAGGGCTAATTTGGCTCTTTGTTCCCATTTATTGGCTTCTGACTGGTCTTTGATGTATTTTTGTTCTGTTTGTCGTTGTTCGGCGATCGCTCTAGCGACCGCTTGACGTACCTGTACTAGATCCTCTTGCATATCACTGACAGCTTGCTCCAGCATTTTTTCTGGATCTTCAGCCTTGCTCACCATATCATTGAGGTTAGCTCGGACAACTCGGCTAAGGCGATCGAATAAACTCATGACGCTCTTGTTCCTCTCGGTGTGTACTAAATCAGTTAACTGTTCTTAAAATTTCCCATGTTGCCTAACGGCTTATTTTCCAATTTGACAATCTCCGCCCTAAAAGTGCGGAGATTCTTGGGCTGAATCCAGCCTCTACTAACTATGTTAGCTTTGGACTTACAGTTTCATATCTAGTCCGACTACACCTATAAGGCAAGCACTCTTAAAGACTACTCCCCAAGCGTAAATTTCTGTGTGTCCCACAGTATTTAATTGTTTTGCGTTCTGACAGTTTGGACTTAATTAAACACCATTGACTGTTAGAAATTTTGAGATCACGGAGTAGGAGGTTTAACCTGTTTCCTCACGTTCTCACGGTCGGAACCACCTGTGGGTATTTTAGCACAAGGCCATCCAAAAAGGACGGGGTTTTCAACCCAAATTTCTGATCAACTATAGAAGCAATCAGCAGTCAGTATTCATGAGTCAGATGTGAGTTTTCAGTTCACTGATTACTGTTTACTGTTCACTGTTCACTGAAAATACTTCCCACTTCCCACATTACCCATCCAAGTTTTCTTGTTTTAACTTGAGTAATTCGGCTTCAATTTGTTTTTGTCCCTCCAAATCTTGGAATTGTCGCTCTAAGGGGTCTTTATACTGGATTAAATCGGCTTGGGATTCGGCTTCTAAGACTTTTGCTTCTAATTTCTCGAAAATAGTCCCCATCTGACTGCTGTTCAAACTGCCCATGATTTCTTGGGCTTTTTGACTGGCACTCGCTGATCGCAATCTGGCCACATAAAGGCTTTTCTGTGCTTTCATCTCAGCATATTTGCGTTCAATTGTCAAGAGTTCTTTCTTTAACTTTTGTATAATAGCCGTTTGTTGTTGCAGGGAGGTTTGTAGGGGGGCGATCTGACTTTGATAGGTTTGCCATTGGCTGAGAGCTTGGCGGGCGAGTTCCTCGTTACCGTGATTTAGGGCTAATTGGGCGCGTTCGTGCCAAGTTTGGGCTGCTTTTTCCTGTTGTTGTCGTTGGCGCTCGGTGCGTTTCTGGGTAGCGACGGCTGCCGCCAGGGCTTGTCGCATTTGCATCAATTCCCCTTCCATCTCCAAGATCGCCTTTTCCAGTAGTTTTTCTGGATCTTGATTTTCCTGAATCAGACTATTGACTTGGGCGCGAATTGCTTGGCCCATGCGCTCAAACAAACCCATTGCCGTCCTCCCGATAGGAACCCTAATAGTTTACCGAAGTGCCGCTCCTATCAATAATGATAGAACTAGGGACGGGGGACTGGGAGGGATCGGCTGTTTCTGAAGGTGCCGGACTACTGGGAGAAGGGGATGCTTGTAATTCTGGCGGTAACTGTTTCATTAACTCCGTGGCATCCTGTCGGTTTTGATTGGCCAAGCGACGGGCTTTTTCCCGTTGAAAAAAGGGTAAATTAGCGGGTGATTCTTCCCTTTGGCGCAATTCCTCCAACATTCGTTCGTTAATGATCGCGGTCGAGGGGGCGGGGGTGACTTGGGGCGGTGGCGGTGGTGGTGCGGAAACTAGGGAAGATGCTGGAGGGGTACTGGGGTCCGGGGGGGCGACGGGTAAAGATTGCTTGATCTTACTGACGGGTAATTGATGGGCCGGCATTGGGGACGGTGGCGGATTCGGGGGTAAGAGGGCATTAGTCAGATTGATAGCGGTGGGGGGACTCTGAACCACTGGTGGGGCGGTAATATTAGTTATCGGGCTGGTTTTAAGGGGAGGAGCGGGAATATTAACGATCGGACTGGTTTGAGGAGTTTTCTGTACTGGACGAGCGATCGCTATCAATCGATCGAGGTGGCGGGAGTTATTTTGGCGCTGCTCGAGGGGGGAATTCTCAGCTTTCGTCTGGGTGGGGGTAGTATTGGTTAACCATTGATTGAGACTCAGGAGACTATTAGCAATTAAAAAGATCACCATTGCCCGGATACCCCAAGGGGTAAAAAAGACATCTTCAGCTTGGGGATAGACGTTAATGACAGCAGCTTCTAGGTATTCTGGTTCCCGAGCGGGATCGATGGCCGAACTGGGTTGATGGACGATCGAGAGAGGGGAATCTTGGGGGGATGGGGATCGATCGGATTTCATGAGGGTATTAAAGGTTATGCTGAAAAGTTAGGGGGTTTTTTCGTCCTAGTCTAACGTGGTATTCCCTAGATTTTCCCTATGTCTTTACATTCTCTTGACAAAATTTTGGCGGTTATTACTCAACAGGCGGGTTGGGAAGAATATCGCCACTATGATCAAGTGCTGCAATTGTGGCCAAAAATTATTAATCCCCGTCTGCTTGAGCAAACCCGGCCTTTTTCCCTGAGTCGCGGGGTTTTATCGGTGGCTACCAGTAGCGCCGCTTTAGCACAGGAATTGTCTTTACAACGCTATAGCTTATTAAAACGGCTTAATAGTCAGTTAGAGACTCCCTTGAGCGATATCCGCTTTTCTGCTGCCCGTTGGCAGCAGGATAGTCAGTTAATTCCGCTAGAAGCGATCGCGCCTAATTCCCTCAGAGATCATCCTAGCTATGTCACCCCGGAAAAACCGCCAGAAAATCCCCAGCAACCGGACATTTTAGAGACTTGGAGCCAGAAAATACGTCATAGAACCCGATCCTGGCCAATTTGCCCTCGTTGTCAGTCTCCCACTCCCTCCGGAGAGCTTGAGCGTTGGCAATGTTGTGCTTTTTGTTTTGCCCAGTCGGGCGGGGTAAAAGATTCAATTTTTTTATAGTATTGTGGAAAGAGTGGTTTTGAGTCAGGAATCAATTGGCCGATCTTTTCTGTCTTAATTGAACCTGTATTCATCAATTCTATCGAGCTAAGGCTTGATCCCCGTTCTGTTATTGCTGATACTAGACCCAATAACCTCGGCCACAACTGAGTTGAAATCTTCAGTTTTGAGACAGTGCTGCTTTTTGCAAAGTAACTATTAAAAGATTCTAAAAATAAAATTTTTTTTGGGGATCACTAAAAACTATATGGCATATCAGTTCTAGCTGTGGTAGTCAGGAAAATACCCTTGGCACAGGGTAGGACAATATTACACAGAGCGAAAAGAGAGTCATCCCTTGAGTTCCTTATAATCATCTTCCTTTTAAAGCCAAACCATGCAAGCCGCAAACTTTCTTACCTCTTCCTGTCGATACTGCCGATACTATCAAACCCAAGGTCGGCGCGGTGGCACTTGTCAACAACTAGATGTTCCCGTCGAAGCTCATTGGAAAGCCTGCGCTCTAGCGATGCCTCCTTTTAGCACTGAATGGCAACAACTCAATCGGGTGGTTAGTTTAGAACAGTCTCTAGAATTAACCTGTGCAGTGTCGCCAACTCCCGTGGTGGTTTCCCCTCGTCGTCATGCTCCCCGACAACCGATCGCGGTTTAGAAGATCTGGGGCCTAAACAGGAGCAAAAAATTGGCGTTGCCCATTCAAAATTTGAATTCACCCTCCCACATCTTTTAGAGTGCTATTTTTGAGATAATAGATAGGTTAATTGCCAAGATAAAGCTGGAAAAGGCGAGAGGCAGTCGGCAGGAGTCAGGAGTCAGGAGATTATTTTTATTTATTCTCCCCCGCACCCCACACCCCACACCCCACACCCCACTTCCCGATAATTAATGTCGCCAGAATGCCCCCGATGACTTCTAATCATCCCCTGAAAATTGGTATAGTTGGGACGGGGTTCGCCGCTCAACGTCGCGCTGAAAGCTTGCAAGCGGATGATCGCGCCCAGCTTTTGTATGTTAGCGGTAATAGTGCCGAATCGATCGCTAATTTCTCGCAAAAATACCAAATTTCTGCCCTAGATTCGGCAGTAAGCCTGGCCAGCCATCCCGATGTCGATCTGATTGTCGTTGCCAACGTTAATCAGGCCCATGCCTCGATCGCCCGTACTGCCTTAAAATCCGGTAAGCACGTTATCGTCGAGTATCCCCTGGCTTTCCACCCGGCAGCGGCAGCAGAATTAATCACCTTAGCCGAAACCGAGAACAAATTACTGCACGTCGAACATATTGAACTTTTGGGGGGACTGCATCAAACCCAACAGCAGTATTTAGCCACCCTCGGCAATATCCACCTAGCCCGTTATACCACGATCGCCCCCGGCAGACCGGCACCCCGGCGCTGGACATTTCATCGGGATTTATTCGGTTTTCCTTTGATCGCTGCCCTTTCTCGTATCCATCGCTTTACTAATTTATTTGGAGAAGTGGAGTCCGTATCCTGTCATTGTCGTTATTGGAATGCCCCGGAATCCGATTATTTTCTGGCCTGTTTGTGTGAGGCGCAGTTATTATTTAAAAATGGCTTAATTGCTGAAGTTACCTACGGTAAAGGGGACGTTTTTTGGCAAAATGAGCGAACTTTCACTATTCATGGCGAGGGGGGCAGCTTAATTTTTGAAGGGGAAACAGGGCAGTTAATTAATAGTGAAGGTAGCCAAGCTTTAGAAGCGGAAACCCGTCGCGGTCTTTTTGCCAAAGATACCGCCATGGTACTAGATTATCTGTTCGATCGGGTTCCTCTCTATGTTACTCCCCAAGCCAGTCTTTATGCCCTAGAAGTGGCCTATGCTGCCTATCAATCTTCCTTGTCGGGAAAAACAGTTTTTCTCTCGGCTAATTAAACCGACTTAAACTTTTTGAATTAACTTTCTGCCTAGTAAACCCTGGGGACGAACTAACAACATAATAAAGAGAATAGCAAAAGCGATCGCCTCTCGATAACCGGAATATTCTGCGGGAACAAAAGCTTCGGCAATACCCAATAATAAACCACCGATTACCGCTCCGGGGATACTTCCCAATCCCCCTAAAACAATCACTCCTAAACCTTTTAATCCGAAAGCAATACCGAAATAGGGGCCAGCGATACTAACACTAGAACCGACTAAAGTTCCTGCTAAACCTGCCAAGGCACCACTAATAAAAAAGGTAATCACGATAAATTTTTCGGGATTGATCCCCAACAAACTGGCAGTGGTGACATCTTCAGCTACCGCTTGTAAAGCTTTGCCCATTTTGGTGAAATTAACCCAATAAGTCAGTAAAGCTACCATCACTGCTGAAACCAGAAAAATAATAATCTGAATTGTGCGAATTGCCACGGGGCGATCGGCTGTACCAAAATTAATTGCGGGGGGAAGATTGCCATAAATCCCATCGGGAAAAGTATAAATTTCTGCCCCGAATAAGTATTGAATGACATTGACAATCACCACGGCTGCCCCTAGGCTAGAAACCAGAGTTAAGAGAGAATCGGAACCCCGTACCCGGAGGGGTTTAAAGGCCAATCTTTCCAGAAGAACCGAGGTGAAACCTGAAAGGATACAGCCTAGCAAGAGTGCCAAAAAAAAGGGTAAGGAAAAGGGTAATTTGGCATTAGCCAATAAACCATTAAAACCGAAAACTCCCCCCGCTAGAGCGTAGGTAAAATAGGCACCGAGGGTAAAAATTGCGCCATGGGCAAAATTGATAATCCCTAAAATGGAAAAAATCAAAGTGTAACCGAGGGCAAAAATAGCATAGACACTACCGATCGATAAACCGTTTAAAACCTGTTGAAAAATCGTTACTAGATCCATTGTCAGGGTTAGCTAGGGTAACTTTTGATTATAACTGACGGTCGCCACCACATCCGGTAAAGGACGCTGCAGTTTATATAACCAGAATAACCCGAAAATACCGATAGCGATCGCTCCTAAACTAATTATTTGCGCCATTTTTAGAGGCCCAAACATTAAACTATCGGTGCGTAGCCCCTCGATCCAGAATCTACCTAGACTGTAGGCGATAAAATAGACTAGGGTAAGGGTGCCAATTTTTAATTTACCAGGGTGTTTTAAACCCCAGAAAAATAGATAGATGAGTAGGGTAAAAACTCCCAGATTCCAGAGAGATTCGTAGAGAAAGGTGGGGTGAAAATAATCGACGGCGATATATTCTAAAGGACGACTAGCCGGAGGAATAAACAACTTCCAAGGTAAATTAGTCGGACTGCCAAAAGCTTCCGAATTAAAAAAGTTACCCCAACGACCGATCGCTTGACCGAGAATAACTGAAGGTGCCACCAGATCGAGTAATTGCCAAAGAGAAACCCGATTAATGCGGGCAAAGATTAGGGCCGCCAGCAAACCCCCGATAATTGCCCCGTGAATAGCGATACCTCCCTTCCAAATGGCGATAATATCAGCAGGATTTTGCGCGTATTCTTGCCACTGAAAGAGAACATAGTACAGACGGGCTGCAGGTATGGCCCCCACTACTAACCAAATGGCCAAATCAGCGATTAAATCGGGATTGATCGCTCTTTTTTGGGCGAGGTACTGGGAGAGGGTGACACCCAATAATACCGCCATAGCGATGAGAAATCCATACCAGCGCACCGAAATCGGTCCGATCTCCCAGAGGATCGGGCCGGGGGACTGAAAGACAAAAGCTAAGAGCATAAAATTATTAAGAATAAAAAATTTTATCTTTCCTATAGTATCTTATGCTATGATGAGGTATGCTGACATATTTGCGGATGTGGCGGAATTGGTAGACGCGCTAGATTTAGGTTCTAGTGTCTTTGATGTGTGGGTTCGAGTCCCTCCATCCGCATTAACCCTGGGGTCGATGAAGTGTAAACTAATTTGGTATTGACGACCGACGACCCAAAACAAAGACTTCTTACCGATTCAGGAGAGAGGAGACTTCTCGGTTTAGTAAATTCAGGCATTTTGTCCGATAAATAAGGTTTCTGTCAGTTCAAAAACTCTTTGATCTGTATTTTTTCCTTTTGACGGCTGACTCGGACAATGCTGACTCAACCAGAGGTTTTTAAATTTTTTACAGGAAGTCTAATATCATTTTGCAAAAGTAATGACAGACTTAGTTATTCATTCTAAGGAGCAATTTCGCTCTGAGAGAAGAATTGCGCTTGCAGATGTCAGTCACGACTATTGAAAATTGGTACAACGTCCCTTAAATGAGTTACACCAAATAAGTGACCTAGATCGTGTGACTGGTAAGAGGGAGAGGAACAATCTATACTAAATAGTGATAGAGGGCTAGATGGCGGAATACTCCTTAGCAAGATGCCACTCTAGCTCTCGATGTGGAATACGAGAAGACAGACAAGGTTAGGTCTGACCTAATTCCGTCGAAATTGTTCTTAATTTTATCGACATTTTAGCGACTACTTGCGCTCAGGAAGGTACTTATATGGATCAGCCTTTTGAAAGTGATGTTATGGAGGATTTAGCCGCTAATTCCTCCTTTGGCGATGAGGGAGCCTTCGATGCTTGGGACGGGATGGAAGGCGAAGGTTTTGAAGGATTTGAGGCCGAAGATAGTGGCTCTTCGTTACTCTTTATGCTAAATCAACAGACAAGATGCCAAGATAACATACTTCTAACCCAAAAATTCTGAAAGTTTCTAAAGCCATAGCCTCTCCGTTTTATTAGTTTAAGTTTATTGTTGATTCCCTCGACCAC
>NZ_JADBRW010000021.1:0-11576 GCF_020247025.1 Microcystis sp. M109S1 | reverse complement strand
TTCCGAAAGTCCTTGACTTGTTTCAGTTTTTCTATTAAGCTCAACATATATTTAAAAGGTTGCCGGTCACTTCTCATTTTACCTGACGGTGATCGCTTTTACTTTTGATATTCTGATGGGAGAATGAAACAGCCCTACCCTAACCCCCCCTTTGTATCGGCCCAACTAGCGCGATAAATTGTACCGTGATTACCCACAGGTCCACTAACTCGGCGTAGGGTAGAATTATCAGTATCGATGCTAACACCACGAGTGATGGGAGTCCAATCGGTGACATTTTCACATTCGTCCCCTTGTACTTTTGCCACTTTAATCTGTTCGGTTTCACTTTCTGCCATGCACAAAGATAGGGGATGAGAACCTTCTCCTGTGGCTTGATAACGGGTATTTTTCCACTGTTGTGATATTTCAAAGGTGGCGATATTTAAGCGAATCCAAGCCATTAAACGATGATAAGCAGAAAGGGCAATAGTTAAGAGAATTCCTAATAAAATTAGGGTAACTAACATCTCGACTTGAGTTAAGCCAGAGGTGGATTTTTGCCGATTAAAAAGCTGTAAATTGCGAAAAGTATTGGGAGGAAGGTCTAAGATATTCATGAGCCTCATCTTGCCTTTTTATTTTCAATAAATTATGTAATTACAAAGGAGCAACAATTAACTTGCGCTAGGATAATCCACATAATTTCTTGCTGTTATTACGGACAAGATTGATGGCGATTGCTATTTTTTCTGCTCCGGGCAAAAATCAGCTAAATAAAAGCAATTTTCTAATTTTTTGGTCAATTCAGTTTATTTGCTCTGTTTATATAGCCAAATGTCCCGCTAACGAATAAATCCCAGTTGTCGTCTGGCCTCAAATAATCCGATTGCCACACTAACGGAAAGATTTAAACTTCTCACCCCCGGTTCCGCCATGGGAATATACACTGTATGATCACATTGATTTAATAAATCTGCCGGAATACCGTCGGTTTCACTGCCAAAAATTAGCCAATCTCCGCTTTGATAGCTGTATTCCACATAACTGCTGCTGCCGCGCACAGTAAACCCGATCGCCCTTCCGCCGCTCTTTTGTTGATAATCACAGAATTCATTTATTGTCAAGTGGTACATAAGTTTTACATAGGGCCAATAATCTAAGCCGGCGCGCTTCAGATAGCGATCGCTAATTTCAAAACCCAAAGGACCGACTAAATGCAATTCTGTCCTCGTTGCGGCGCAAGTACGGGCAATATTCCCCGTATTTGGCGGAATTTGCGGATTGATTAAAACCACTCGTAAAATCGCTTCAGTCATCAGTTATCAGTCATCAGTTATCGGTTATCGGTTATCAGTTATCAGTTATCGGTTATCAGTTGACTGTTTACAGCAAAAAACTCCCCACCTCTCAATTCATAATTCATAATTTATAATTTATAATTCCCACTTTCCTATTGCTTGTTCCCTTATCTTTATGGGTGAGGACTAACTATACTGCATTCTGCCCCACCCTAGTCAAACTTATTTTAAATTGGCATAACTATCCATACTCAACGGAACTAAATCGCCATGGATTGTCAAACCTAATAACATTGTTTCATTAGCGGGGATTAGCTTGCCCGTAAGAGCGCAAATCTCATTTTTTCTAGCTGTAGCGTTAAATACCGCCCTTATATCGCCAGCACAAAACTGAGGTCGATAATCTCCTGATTTCTGCTGAACGAAATTCCATAAGACATCGCGAATGAGTGCTTGATAACCTTGATTGCCGGAAATCTCTTTCAGCTTGTCTTTGAGGACTCTTTCTAGACGAATGCTAGTGACTTCCATCTCGGTGGTGGTGGTGCGTGTAATTGTCCGCATAATTTTCTTCTCCCAAATACTAAACATATTGGTGTTACAAGTGTAGTATAAGAGAGATACCTTTCACAAGCACAACCGGCGAAACCATCACCTCTGCTGCTCTTTTATTGTTACCTCTAAGGGGAAACCGCATCTAGTCAGAATCCTAATTTTAGTTTATAGCCTATTTATTAAGAAAATTTTAGGTAGAATGCGTTAGGTAATCTCTTATTTTTAGGAAAAAAATCAAGCTCTCGTTAAGGAACGTATATTCAATTAGTAAAACTTATTACATAAAGTACAAGAGAGCAATTTATTCTCCTTATTTACGTTATTATTCGTCAAGTAAACCGTCTTTAATTTCCCTTCTGATCTCATCTAAGTATTGGGAAGCTTGCTCATAATCTCTCTGATTAATATCGGCAATTTCTAACCCTTCTGCTAGTTTTAATACTGATGTGTGATTGGGATCAATAAATTTTGGGATCGGTAATTTGATCGGGATAACTTGATGATTAGAAAAATAGGTAGCAAAATCAAAATAGCCTAATTTAGAATCAAAAATAATCCATTCTTTGTCAATTAACTGTAGCTTAGGCTCTTTGACATCAAAAGCGTATAAAAAGGCGGCAGCATAAAAACCAGCATAATATAAAAAGTCATCATTATTGCTGATGCTAAACCTGAAAGCACCAGAAGCTGTAGTGGGATGACCAGGACATATATGAGGTATAAATTCTTCTCTAGAATGATATTTTTTTATTTTTTCTAACACATAACTATCGTATTTAGGACGAAAACAACATACGGTATGACCATAGACAGACGTTAAAAAAAAGCTATCTCCTTTATATCTAAATCCCAAGGAACACTCATCATAACTTAAATCAACCATATCTCCTCCCTCTCCATAGTCTCTATTGTTAGAAGTTTTCTTGTAATAGAAGCTATAATGAATATGTCCATCCGTGCCATTATATTCTTTTTTTCGGAGACGAATAGCATTGATTAATTTAATCCAGTCAGACTTGAGCATAAACAGCAATACCATTGATCAAATAATTAACTATTATTATAGCAGTTATCTTAACGGTGAGATAGGAAGTTTTGGTTTTGGGGAGCCAGTCGTCGGTCGTCAATACCAAATTAGTTTATACTTCATCTTTATAAGAAACGCTGTAATATACCCAAACCCCTAGAAAAAATTGTTATTGTTCCTCAGATTGACAATAGATCTAATTGTCTCCCCTGTAGTTCTTTACCCCTGATATTTTCTTGAGAATCTCTGGATAAATCTAAAGCTTTAATCACCTCTTTTGCCACCGCTTCCACCACGGGAATAGCCACAGAATTACCGAACTGTTTATAAGCTTGGACATCGCTAACAACAATCTGAAAACTATCAGGAAACCCCTGTAATCTTGCCCATTCTCTGGGAGTCATTCGACGGACAAATAATTTATTTACCTCTCCCTTAATACGAGTAACGGGAGTAAAATTAGTCAGTCTTTGATCGATAACTAAATTTCTTTCTTTTCCCATACCTCCCACCACAATCGCATTAGCGATACCATCGGGAGAAATAATCTCATACCCAAAACCATTACCTTTATCTTGATGTCTAGCTTTGTGTTTAAATAAAGTTTCTAAATACTGATTAGAGAGATAATATTTAACGCTGACTTCCTTTTCTTCTAGGATATCTTCGAGACAAGTTTCTTGCTGGGTTGGTTGGGGATAGGAAAAATGGTAAATATTTAAATCCTCTCGAAAACCGACGATAAAAATTCGGGGACGGTTTTGAGGAACCCCAAAATATCTGGCATTTAAAATCTGGGGACTAGGGACAAAATAATGCAAATCCTTTTCTAATATATCTAAAATAGTTTTTAAAGTTTTACCTCGATCATGATGGACTAACCCCTGGACATTTTCTAAGATAAAAGCTTTCGGTTTCTTTTCGTGTAAGATACGGGCAACTTCAAAAAATAAGGTTCCTCGTGCATCTTCAAAACCATGTTTTCTGCCGGCGATACTAAACGCTTGACAGGGAAAACCGCCGCACAGTATATCATGATCGGGTACAGTTTTTGCCTCTAATTTCCTGATGTCTTGATTATCGGGTAAATGACCATAGTTAGCCAAGTAAACCTTTTGGGAGTGAGGATCGATTTCCGAAGAAAAAACGCATTGACAACCGAGATTCTCTAGGGCGATTCTAAATCCTCCTATCCCAGCAAATAAATCAATAAAAGTCCACATATTTTATCTATTCTAAGCTTTAGTTTTGATCCCTGAGACGATATTAAACCGGCTATCTTAGATTTTAGTATAAATGCTCGAATCTTTCTCGCCACTTCCCCTATCTCCCCATCTCCCCTGTCCGCATAATTTTTTTCTCCCAAATACTAAACAGATTGGTGTTACAAGTGTAGGATAAGAAAGATACCTTTAACAGGCATAACCTAGAAACCATGACCTCTTCTGCTCTTTTGATTTTTACCTCATGCCTATTTTTCCCATTTTTGAACCCTCGAAAATTAATTATGCAACAGGTCCACTGTTAATCCAGTGAGAGTCAAGCATAAACAGCGATAGCATTGAGCGAATAATAACTATTCTTGAGTACCTAACAGCATTTTTCTTGATTCATGGCAGGTATACTACTCCCCTCTCCCTTTCTGGGAGAGGGGTTGGGGGTGAGGGTAATTAACTATTTCTGCCATTACTTTAGAAAAATGGTATAAGCAAAATTAATTATACATCTAAGCCGTCAGTGGAACGCTTTTTGCTGTGATCAGTAAACAGTGAACTAAAAACTTAAATCTGATCCCTGATAGCTGTCTCCCGTCTCGGGGTCTCCCGTCTCGACTAGGAAATTAATTTTGCACGACTACTTATAAGTAGCCGACAATAAATTTTCTTTTACCTGTTAGCTGCGGTTAAAAAATGGGAATACTAAGGGATGTAGTGGGTTGTACAGTCTTTACTGGCTCTATTCCATGTCATCAGCAAACGAGAAACTTCAGACCAAGCTGCCTTCCTTTGCTCAAAAGTTAGTGCAATCGGGTTATCGAAAATTTGGGAGCATCTCACCTTTGTAACCCCTAAATCAGGTTTTTATGTAAAGCTATTTTGAAAGGCTTGCTAGAAACCAGTTTTATGGATAAGTATAATTACTCACTTGAATAAATGAGATGCTCCCGAAAATTTGGGTTGAAAACCCCGTCCTTTTAGGACGGCTTTAACCTACAATGGAAAAAGCGATAACCAAGCTAAAAACTGAACCTTGACCACAGATAGTAGGGGGTTTCGTTCAGAAAAGACTTCAAATTCGGCCTTGAACGAGTAAAACTTTCTAGTAAATAAGGTTGAACATGAGATTTTTTCGACTTGTTCAAAGTGGCCGTCCGGCATTCGGACAATCAAAACGGACGGGTCGGAAGACATAAGACTACCGCTAAGGTAGCAGTATCCTGGGTCGCGTCAACCCCATTCAACGACCATCCTAAAAAGGTGGCGTGGTGAGGAATCACCGCTCGTTTACGGCGGTGAGGATGTCAAACTACCCTAGAGGAAATCGAGCGCGTCATGGCTGATGAATTAACTTTGCCCTCCCTCTCTGCCGCCAATAATCCTGAGATTCCCTCGGATGTTTTCGGGAGAATCGAGGCGATCGAGCAGTTATTACAGGCTCTCAACCGTGAATTACAGTCACTAAAGCGGGAAATTAGCCTAAATTCGCCCACAGCTTCCCCTGAGAGCGCAAATACGACTATTCTCGACCAGGAGCTGCCTGATTTGACTAATCCAGTCCTTCCTTCCCGAAACTGGTCATCGGACAAGGAAACGATCTTTTCCGCTGCCCCTGTTTATGAGGAGTTAACCGACCCCGGCGATTGGGAACAGTTAAAACGGCAACTAGACGCGAATCAAGAACTGATCGCCTCCTCGCAAGTCGATACTTCTTTTCCTTCCGTCCTCGATCCTTGGTCCTAGTCGGGTAAAATGCTGGGGAAAAGAATTAAAATTTAACCCGGGCAATATTTGAGGACTAAAAAGTAATGACCACAGAATTAGAAACCAAAAAAGTTACTCCTACTCGCTGTTTGGTTGGTGCGGCAATTTCGGCAGCATTGGGGACCATTCTCTATTATCTCACAGCAGCGATCGGTCATTCTTTTTACTCAAAACCAATGGTTGCTCACAGTCCGATCGCCTTGAGAATTGGCAGCGCTGTCCGCACTTTAGTTTTTGGTTTAGCTTCTCTAGGAACCTTTATTTTTGCTTTTGTCACCATTGGTTTAATTCTTTTGGCTATTCAATTACTACTTAAACGCCCTCAACAAATATAAATTATGAATTATGAATTGGAAGTGGGGAAGTGGGTAAGTGGGGAGCTTTTCAGTGATCAGTAAACAGTAAACAGTGAACTGATAACTGATAACTGATAACTGATAACTGATTAACGGACATTTTGAGCGATAAAATCTTCGATGAGTTGTTCTAAAGCGGCCGAGGAGGCGCGGGTAATCAGAAAACATCTAAACTCCTGGCCTTGACTGAGATATTGGGAATAGGCCGCCTGTAAAAAAGGTTTATAGCCGGGGTTTTTGCGAATATACACCTCAAAAAAGGCCAAAGATAGGGAATGGGCGTAACTATCGATCACATAGGGTGCGGGCAGGGTAAGATCGGCTATGGATTCGATCGCTTCGTTAATTCCCGCGTCTAGTACCGAAAAATCGACGTGAGCTTGACCTTCAATCAGAGCTAAATATTTATTTTCGGTGTTGAGCAGGGGAAAAGAGCGCACCTGTTCAAAAATAGCGGGGGTAGCGGGATCGTAGGTTCCTGCCGCTACAAAAGTGGGAATTTCGATCTTAGCTAGTCCTTTAGCCCCGAAAATACTCCAATTAAACGGATTAACCGCAAAAATCGCTTTGATTCTCGGATCGCGAAAGTTGTATTCTTCTCGGGGTAAATCCAAAGCACGACACTGCAGCAAGAGGGAGACATTGAGAAAAGCTAATCTTCTTTGGCAGTCCCGTTGTAAATTCTCGAAATCGATCGTCGCTCCACCCACGGCTAAGGCTGTATAACCGCCGAAGGAATGTCCACCAACTCCCACATTATCTACATCTAATTGCCCCTGAAATTCCCCCGCGTTGCGTCTTTGCAATTCATCGATCACAAAAGATATGTCCAATGGACGATTGACAAATTCGTTGCTATCAAAAACCATCCCCGATAAACCGGCGAGCAGATTCTGCACCTGTAGGGTATCACTGCCGGGGTGTTGGGGCATGGCGACGAGATAACCGTAACTAGCCCAGTGTTCCGCTTGTCGGAGAAAATCTTCGGGACGAGAAGCTAAACCGTGGGAAAAGACAATAACGGGGGTTTTCTGGGTTAATTGCCCCTTGGGTTTCACAATGATTAGATAAAGTTCCCTCTGACGACGGCTATCGGTTAAATCCAGCCGCATTTGTTCTACTTGTCGCGGTCCCGGTTGTCGGGGGTCGGTCATGGCGGTAAAATTAATTTCACCAGCCTTTTTAGCTTCTTCTAAGGATAATTGCGCCACCTTTTCCGTGAATACTGTGGTCGCTTTCAGGACGATATCGATCGCCCTAGCTAATCTTTGCACTCTTGTCACATCAATCTGCATATTAGTGGGCAGATTACGCAGCAGGTTAAGAATAGTTACCCCTCCCGGTTCAAAAGCTGATTTAATTAGGGCAGAACGCAGAGCGAATTTACCATTAATACCCCCTTGAATGGTGATCAGTTCCCCTAAAAGGTTGAGGATATCTTCCCCCATTGTGGTGTTAAAAAAGCGCGAGATCAGGACGGGATTAATTTCTTTACTTGTGGTTAAAGCTTGGCGAAATTCTCTTTGTTGTTCGGGTGTGGTATTACCTAAATATTGTCTTAGATTAGCGTCAATTCTGCCAGTCTCGACAAACTTTTCTAGGGAACTAATTTCTAGGGTACGACTAAAGGGCGGTAAGATAAAAGTGATTCTCTCGGCCGAGAGGACAGGAAAGCTAGTCAGTATCGTTCCCAAGCAACCAAGAGCGATCAAGCGACCAATTTTAGCTAATTGCAACAAGTTTTTCGGCTCCTTTTCTTTCTGCGATCCTATTCCCTCTGGATTATAACAGTAACCTTTCAGTTTTTAACCGTTTTCTTGCTTGACTATCAACAAAAATTATCAATTTGCCACGGTCGATAATCTTGACCTAGAATAACGGGTAACAAGTCTCGAAAATTCCAATCTCGCCGATTTCAAGCTACCTAATACCGGCGGTAGTCAATGATAACCGCTCACTGCTCATGGTTTAAGGGTAAAAATGCCAAAGTTGCCACTACTTTCACCCCAAATTCTTCCTCAAAAACAGGTTTTTTATAGTCTAAACTCCACAATTCTAAAGCACAATCATCTTCAGCATTATTGGGAAAAAGATGCAGATGTAGGGTTCTATATTCAGGATCGTACTTACATTCAATCTTTTTAATCGCTCCTATTTGTCGCCGATCTAAAGCCACAGCCAAGCGCAGTATAGCACTTAAATGTCTGACCATATACTGATAGTATTCAGTTAATTTCATAAAATCATCGTGCCTTTTCTTCGGTTTACTTTTGCGGTGATAACGAGCGATATTAGCGATAACTTCTAACTCTATTTCCGTATAGCCCAACAGTTCCCCATTGCGAATTAAATAATAGGAATGTTTATGATGGGCAGCATGACTAACATATAAACCACTATTATGCAGTATAGCCGCCGCCCATAATAAATCTTTAGCCTCCTGATTCCAAGAATGTAATTGTGCTTGGGTTTGCTCGAACAAAGACAGGGAAAATGCCGCTATTCTCTCAGCAGATTCTAAATTAACTTGATACTTTTTCGCTATTTTCAAGACACTGCGCTGACGGATTTCACTCTGATAAAGTAACCGATTATCAATTAAACCGTGCGTCAGCATCCAATCGACGATTACCCCTTCTCGCAAGGCCCTTTCACAGAGAACTAACTTATCAACATCTAACATGGTCATCGCTTCCAAAAGCACGATCGAACCGGCTAGAATTATCTCGGCCCGTTTATCGGACATCCCCAGAATTGCCAGTCTTTGGTGATAGTCCAAAGTGGCGAAACGTTTGACCAATTCTTTGACATCTTTGCGGGTTAATTGATAGCCATTTAAAGGATTGGGAATTTCCCCCAATTTCTCCAAAGCATGGATAGTCATCAAAGTTTCGATCGTCCCAGAAGTTCCCACTAAACGCGGCACTTCTCCCAGCTGTAAATGATGTTTAATTTCCGACCCTGCCCGCTCTAACATTCCGCGGGTGTATGCTCTTAAATAGGCTAATTCTGTGGGAGTAATGGGATCGGTGGTGATGAAATCTTGGGTCAAACGCACAGCCCCGATTTTGGTACTACTAAGAAAGCGAATTTCTTGACTATCAGCTAAGATTAATTCTGTGGAACCACCACCGATATCGATAATAATATGGGCTTGATTTTGGAAATCCATTCCCGAGACGACACCGAGATAAATCCGGCGCGCTTCCTCCTGTCCGGAGATGAGATTTACAGAAATACCGACTTCTTTCTCGATTAAAGCCAAAAATTCGTCGCCGTTGGTCGCTTCCCGGGTGGCGCTAGTGGCAACGGCAATAATCTGATCCGCATGGAGACTAATAGCCAGATCGTGACAGCGTTTTAAAGCGGCGATCGCTCTTTCCATTGCCGCTAGGGTTAATTTACCGGTTTTCCTATCTCGATCGCCCAGACGGACTGTATCCTTTTCTCTGGCAATAATCGTAAAAGCGGGTAAAGACGGTTCAATTTCCACTACTACCATGTGAACCGAATTCGTACCAATATCGATCGCCGCTAGGATTTGGACATCGGAGGCTTTTCTAAGGGGCGCTAGTCCCCGATTGGGTATAACTTGATTAGAAATATTCACCATCGCTTATCAGTGATCAGTTACCAGTCGGGGGATAGGGGTTAGGGAAAAGGGCAAATAACCTTATTTGGCATCGGGATGTAACTCCGCCGCCTCTGACACCCGCTCGATCGGGGTTGGTCTTATTATCCCTCTAATTGCCCGCCTCGGAGCCGCAATTTTAGCTTTGTATAGCAGTTATCTTATTCGTCAATATACAATTTTCGCTGCTCCAGGGCCAATTGCCGGAATTCCCCTTCCCCAAATTCTCCCTGCCAAGGACGGCGCTCTCGATCGCACTCGACTAAATAGATATAATCACAATCAACCCCTTCTAAATTGGTATTTTCGGCGATTTTCCAAGCTTCGATACAAGCACCCGTCAAGGTGGCTCCCTGTAAATTTGCTCTCATCACGTTACTATGGGCTAAATTTGCCCCTTCTAGATTAGCGTAGGCTAAATTTGCCTCACTGAAATTTGCCCTAGTCAGGTTGGCATTTTTTAAGTTAACCCCGGAAAGATTTAGTCCGCGAAAATTATAGCCAATATAAGCTTTATTTTCCCCTTGACCAGTAACCAGAAGATTTCTCATCGCAACTTCGTCCAGAATTGTCTTTTCCCAGCGCGCTCGCTCGATGCCCGATACCAGATAAAATCGAGTTCTAGTTAAATCTTTTGCCCTTAAATCAGTGGCTTTTAACTGCGCTCCCGTGAAATCAGCTTCTTGCAGATTTGCCCCGAAAAAATTTGTACCTTTACTGGCTAAAAAAGCAATTGCCATCGATTTCGTGACCGTTGCTCTCGATTCTTCTAAGGATAACCAGGCTAGATAAGCGGTGAATAAAGTAACACAAACCCCAACAATCAAAGCTATAGAAAAAGTTACATTCATCACGGCTATTCCTGCTAATGCTCCTTGAAAAGCTAGTATAATTACTGTTAATAAAGTTAAAATTAAGCTAATAAGAATTGCTAGAATAAAACTTATTGCTTGACCAGAAATCAAGGATAAAACTAAGGGCAATCCCCCAACTCGTTGACGATAAAATATTCCGTAAATTAGAGATAAAATTGTAATTATCACCGCACCAATGATTTTAAATTCGGTTACATCTGTCACCAGCATTAAAGCTAGATAATAACCAGCTAATCCCCACAGAAAGCCGCAGATAGCCGCTATTAACCAAGAAATTAAGATTAATTGTAGCCGACCGCGCTTTAGTAATCCTGCCCTGGCCTCTGTAAATTTAGTTCTCTCTAAAATAGCCCCTTGAAAATTAGTGCCACGGAGATCGGCTTGACTAAAATTAGCCCCCGATAAATTCTTTCCGTGAAAACACTGTCCTTTTAATTTTACTCCTGTAAAATCGCGTTTCCCTTTGGCATATAAATCTAGTACCTCACTTGCTCTCATAGAAATTACAGAGTTCTGTTTTTTGCTTGATTGATTAATGTAATTCATAAGCTGCCCGCGTATTTAAATTGCTTGTTGAGATCAGGCAAGAGGCAACAGGCAAGAGGCAACAGTAAAGGGATTGAGGGAGATTTAGCTAATCTCGGTTAAAATGCGTTTTAGCTTAACAACTATCTATTATCTTTTTAAAATTAGCTTTGGTTATTTTTGTTGTAATTTATTAATTAGGGTCTGCTGAAAAAGTTTTTCGGTGGGGGTTGGGGGTTGGGGGTTGGGGGATGGGGGATGGGGGATGGGTTTTACCGATTTTCAGGTGGTCAACTACCTAATTTTCAGGGAAAAAGTACCTGAATTTTCCCCCTGATCACTCCCA
>NZ_JADBRW010000209.1:0-8869 GCF_020247025.1 Microcystis sp. M109S1 | reverse complement strand
TGTCAGTCTGTAGAGCGACCATAAGACCAGAACAGAGTAAATCTGTTAAGGCAGGTGCGGAACCCCGCAAGGGAAAGAAGCAGAAACCTAAATCGTGAGGTTTGGGAATCACCGTCCGTTTACGGCGGTGAGGATGTCAATTAGGCGCACTAGGGGATTCCATGGTTGATAACGGACAAGTTTAATAACTTGCTAAGTGGGTGGGTGGAATTAAATATAAGATGAACGTAGGTTGGGTTGAAGCATGAAACCCAACGCCCGCTCATGTTACGCTACCGCTAACCCATCCTACAAATAATTGTGCCTCCCTACTTATCTAAGAAAAAATCTAGGGGATTCCATGATTGATAACGAACAGGTTTAATAACTTGCTATCTAAGAATAAATCAGTTACAATTCTTGCCAATTAACTTCGTCTGTGAGGAAAGCTGAGAGTGTTGTCAAAAAAAGCCAAAAGAAACAACCAGATGAGACAGATATTTTCTGGAGGAATTTTCATCACATCCTGTTTGGGGACAGCCATACTTTGCGATGGGGTGAAGGCCCTTCCTTCTCCCTTAGACATTGACGCTGGTTCTATTCGGGTATCCCAGGAAAAAATTATCATTAATTCCCCCGTGGAATTAGAGAGGAGAGAAAGAGTTCTGACAACCAATTCCTTCTTGACAACAGAGGGATTAGCCGATAGTAATCTGCCCTCACCCTTAGAAAATAAACTAGAGAAATCTTCCCTCGATACTTTAGCAACAGAAAAGACCAGGACAATTTCAACCCTAGAAGAATGGAAGGGGAATCTAGGGACAATGCAAGCGAGTCAGCTTTTACCAGCAGGAGATAATAACTCGCCAGAAGTCGAAAAATGGCAAGCACAGGCATCTACCCCCGTTGATCCCAATATTTCCCCCGAATTGCAGCGTTTACGTCAAGATTTCCTGATTGAGGAACCGCGAACCCTTTCTGCGAAACTGGCGGAATTTGTGGTTGCCCCTAGTGCCAGTATTTCTACTCCCATCGGTTTTGGAGCGAATTTTGGGCAGATTTTCGGTGGTTTCGGTTTCCAGTCGAGAACCCGTTTTACCAATCAAGCAGATGGTGGGTTAGCTCTAGGGGTCGGTTTAGGAGAACCCCAGAAAATTGTCGGTTTAGATGTAACTCTGGCGATTTTGAGCCTTTTTGGTGATAACGCCGGACGGGGTAGTTTTAGCTTTAAAATTCACCGTTCTCTGCCAGAAGGTTTTGCTGTAGCCCTAGGATTTGAAAACGCTATTAACTGGGGTGGGACAGATGGCAGTAGCAGTATCTACGGGGTGGTAAGCAAATTTTTTCAGTTCACAGAAACAACGAAAGAACCCTTTAGTCAATTGACGCTCTCTTTGGGTGTTGGTGGTGGTCGTTTTCGCTCGGAAGGAGCCATCGAAGATGGGGTAAATTCCCTCGGTGTCTTTGCTAGTGCGGGTTTACGAATTGTTGAACCGGTCTCGGCCATTGTCGAATGGTCGGGTCAAGATTTAAACGCAGGTATTTCTCTGATTCCCTTCCCGAAAGTCCCCTTGACGGTTAACCTTGCGGGTGCTGATTTAACAGGTAATGCCGGGGACGGCGCTCGCTTCGTCATGAGTATCGGCTACAATTACTTTTTCCCCCGTTAGTCGGTTTTTACATTGTCTAATTTAGTTTTTTTGAATGAGGATAAAGACCATGTTGATGAAATGGTTGACCAATTGGCAAGTTTCCCTAGTGGCGGCGGTTTTATTGACCAATTCCCTAGTCTCTCCCGTTATGGCACAAACCGGCAACCAATCCGATATCACCGGACCAATTCTTTCCACCAGTGATTTTGCCGGTCAAACTCTCCCCATCACCACCACCGTTACGGTGACGGGATTTCAGGGGGGAGAACCGGCTCAAATCTCTGTTAATCAGGCGGCTGCTTCTGTGAACACTCAGTTAGCTGATAATAATTTAACCTCCCCCACGGGTACGCCGATTCCCCCAGCCTTTCAGGAATCGATACTGAGCATCTTAACAGGAGATGCTCAGGCGGGTAATAATATCAATGCTGTGACCGCCGCTCTTTACACAGCCCCCGGCGCACCGCCATTAAATGTTATTGAAGACTTATTGGCCAGCTTAGAGAGACTGACCAAGGATGAGAAGGTAGTTCCAGCTAAATTGCTGGCGGCGGTGCAGGCCTATAATGTGATGATTTTAGCCAGTAACGAAGAGTTTCTCCGTAATCCTCCCGCAGAACTACGAGCAATTCAAGCATCCTTAGCTAAATTGGTGGAAGCCACTATTAGCTAATCAGAATTCTCCCTTCTGACTTCACCATAGTCTCCTTGGATTAGAGGGCTGTGGTGAAGGCTCCACGGTGGGCGCGGTGGTTGGCTGTGGGGGAGTTACAGGAGGGGTATTTCTTCCCCCTAAGGATTGTTGGAGCTTGTCTCGCAGTTTTTTAGCAGTATCGGAGTTAGGATTAATTTTGAGAGCTTGTTCGTAGGCAGCGAGCGCCTCTTGGGGGCGTTCCCAGTAGGTCAAGACCAGACCTTTACCGTACCAAGCTTGATAGAGTTGAGAATCGAGTTGCAAGGCTTTTTCATAGGCGGCATAGGCGAGGGCTAATTGTCCTAACCGCCACATTTTATTGCCTTGATTAAGCCAGTTTAGGGGATTAGTATCGTTCTTATTGGGAACTTCAAAAGCCTTGTATAATTCATCCCCAATTTCTTGGAAAGATAAGGCATTGGGGGGCGAATTTTCGACATTTATCTGCCCTTGAATGCCAGACTGGGGTGCTAATGTCAAAAAAGTAGTGATGGGAATAGCGAGACTAAAGCCAATTGGCACGGGAACCTTTTCGATTTTTTCGGCTTCATTTTGTCCGTGAACCGCAATGACTCGTCCATTGATATCTAACACTGGACCGCCACTCATGCCCCCATAGGTGACACTGGTATAAACTATCTCATACCCCAACTCCGGGGGAAATATTTTCAGCAAGGGTGTAATGTCCTTGGGCAGCACTTTCCCCACATTGAACAATCGTTTCCGCTTGCCGATAAATTTCGGGTCAGGCCATCCAGAAGCAAAAATAAATTGTTCGTCAGCTACTTGATAGTTACCCAAGGTCGCTAATTGATAATTTTGGTCGCTCTGAAACTGCACGAGAGCTAGATCTACTCCGGGTAGTTTTTTGATGCTATTGTAATCGAGCGGATATTGCTTGCCATCCCAGGTAATAATTTTTAGTTGATCGTAATAGAACTTGCAGGCATCTCTAGCATCTTTACAGATTACATGACTAGCAGTAAGAACAGTATAAACCCTTCCTTCTTTGGCAATAATTGATCCAGAGCCATTAGAAGTAATTTTCCCATTCGCCCCCTCTTCTTCTGAGGGGATTAAAACGGTAATCTTTTCAGCAATTTTTTCTATCTGCTCAGTTGTTGATGCCTTAGCAATCTGAGGAGAAATCACAAACACCGCTATACTAACTAGGGCGGCGGAAATTTTCAAGAAATTGTTGCTCATTCTGGTTTAAAAATACAGTTGAGTGGAATTTACCAGAGTGGTGTGCGAGCGGGATTCTTTTCTCTTGGGGTTGACGGGGATGGAGAAGAAAAATCTTCCGAGAAAGTGGGTTCTCTATGGGTGGGAAGCGGTGGGGGTGACACTGGAGACCGTTGCCGACTGGAAGCAGATAGAGAAGATGACCCCGATTGTAAAAAAGTCCCGATAGGAATCGCCCAACTTAATCGACTCATTTGTTCCCACAGTGCCGGTGAAGTCACTGTTCCATCAGCAAAAACGTAGGATTTACCCCAGAGAGGATAAGCATGAATCCCGTTAATACCAATAACTTTACCTTGCCGATTCAGCAGCGGTCCGCCACTCATGCCATTTTTAATCTTATTGGTGTAGCCGATTTGGTAGCCTCTCGAAAAGGATTTATCACTCAAAAGCGACACTTTACCCAGGGTGAAGGTAAATCCCTCTTCTGTCGGGCGATCGCCATCGAAGGGAAAACCAGCGGCGAAAACTTGATCTCCGATAGCGAGATCATCGACATTAGCCAAATCAGCAATAGAATAAACTTGGCTACTGCGAAAAGAAACTAAGCCTAAATCATAATTATTCAAGCGAACTGTTCTGACCAACTCCCCCCGATGTATCTTGCCGTCAGGGGTTTGTATTTGCCAACCCTGAGAGCGATACCGCCCTAAAACATGGTCATTAGTGAGGACTTTGTAGGAAGCACCCTGTTTTTCGACTAAAATGCCCGAACCCCAGCCTTGCCCTGATAACACCTTAACGGTAATTGCTCTGGCTAACTGACGCAGCTGTTGTTCTGAAAGTTGTTGAGAGCTATGGGCATTGGCCTGGTTAGGTTCCAGAGCGGGAGCATAGCTTTGGACAGCAAGCAAAGGTGTTGACAGTCCCAATAATAAACCGCCCGCACCAGCCAAAATTCTTTTTATAGGCCGACTCACTTGATCACTACGCTCCCATCTATAGAACTAGAAAAGTTTACCAAACAGCGGGCGTTGGGTTTCCTTGCGTCAACCCAACCTACCTTATCTATAGAACTATAAAAGTTTACCAAACAGAACCGCCTGATGGTTTTTGGGGCGATTGTTCGGGAGAAGTCGCCGGCAGTGGAGAGGGAGACGAACCGGTAGCCAGATTTGTTTCCACGGGAACGCTTTCTAGGAATTTGTTGAAATGGACAGTGGCAGAATCCGATGAGCTTTCAAACAAAGGACTGCTGCTGGCTCCTTCCCGGATGTCAAATAGCTGTTGGATTTTCTCGGTTGCGTTTTCCCCGCTCTTGAGGGTAAATAATAGGTTACTGCTATTTGCCCGTTCTCGTCCATTACTAGGGGAATAGATTACCGGCAGACCATTGAGATAGCCAGTGGTAATAATATCAATTCCGCCTGGTCGAGTGTAAAGGGTATTGAATCGTCTAGTGACTTCTAGACACCGTTGCTGGGGAGTATAACCGGAACCGCTAGAATAACGAGAAACCCAACGAATAACAGCTTTGCGTTCATCAGGGCCGACTTTGACATAGGTTGTGGGAACTCCTACATAGGGGCCTGTCACTGGTAAAAGACACTCGAATCTGGTTTGAGCTTGGCTCGGTGATTGTAAGGTAAAGGCAGCTCCTACACCAATCAGACTAATAGTCAGAGTTTTTGTCAAAGTTTGTAGTTTCATTGTTCTTATCCTAATCCGGCAAAGTGACTCTATTATACACTTCAAAGGTAGCTTTTGTTTTTCCGTAAAATAAACAAAAGCAAGGCCTTTGCAACAATTCTTATTTTTTTGGATTAGCTTTTCTTCAAACTCCTTTAAGAGAGCAATCACATTAGTTCCTTTACCCCAAAGCGGACCAAACTTCTAACTTACTGACCACGCGACGAATCACCTCATCGGTAAACTCACTCATGGTCATTTGTCCCCCTAAATCGGGGGTTTTTTTGCCCTCGTGAATAGTTTCAAAGACACTTTCATAAATCGCCCGAGAAGCCTTGCGCGCTTCGCTAGTTTCGATATAACCTAACAAAGCTGCCGAGGCTAAAATCATCGCCATGGGATTAGCAATATTTTTGCCCTCTAAAGCGGGGGCTGTGCCGTGGGGAGCTTCTGCCATAATAGTTTTAACCGCTAAAGTCTCCTCATCAAATCCCAAAACTAAACTTTCGGCCCCGGCAATACTGCCATAGAGTTGCAAGACAAAATCCGATAATAAATCGCCATCGCGATTAAGGGCCGGAATCACCAAAGCTTCGCCGTCGGTTTGTAAAAGTAGAGCAAAAGTTGCATCAATTAACAGGGGTTGATAACGTACTTCCGGATGTCTTTGGGCTGCCGCGTCTAATTCCTCTTTAAACATCCCTTCGTAGGTGGCACTGACGGTGAATTTTGGGCCGCCAAATACCCGCGCCCCGGTTTTTTTGGCGTGTTGAAAGGTAAACTCGGCCACAGCGCGACTGGTAGCCCTAGAAATGCGCGAGGTGCGATAGGCAATTTCATCGCTGGTGGCCGTGGTTTCTCGCCATTCTTTGGCCCCGTAGGCATCGTCAACGGCCATGCGGACAATGGCAATGGGAGAATAAACGCCCCCAATCGGACGAATACCGGGGATACGGCGACCGATGCGGAGAATTACCTGAGAATTCATTGCTTCTCTTAAAATAGCGTTGGGACTGCCCACATCCCCTTTAATTTCTGGGGTAATAGTAGCAGCTTTGAGGGCTAATCCGGTTTTGAGAGTCGCTTCGGCGGCCTCATAAACCACTTGATTGTTACTCTGGCGACGCTGGGCTAAACTAAGATCAAAATCGGCAAAGTTAAGCGGTTGACGAATTATCGAGGGTTGCAATACTCTCAGGGCTTCTAGTAATAGTTCTTCTCCAGTTTGGTCGCCGTGCATGACCACAATGGTGGGGATATTTTCCGTCATAATTTTTGAGTTTTAATAAAAATTTTCAAGTATATGTTAATGCTTAATTGTCTGGTTAATTGGCTAAAAAAGATACTTTTTATCTTAATTAATTCTGTAATTTTATCAATCTTGCAGAAAAAAATATATAATCAATATTATGCCCGATCGCTAATTTAACTTAGTCAATCGGGCGGTGGTGAGAATTAATTAACCCAAGATTTAGAAAGCTTGTTCAACTTCGGCAATTTCGGGAATCATTTCCCGGAGACGACGTTCGATGCCCATTTTCAGGGTTACGGTGGAACTGGGACAGGAACCGCAAGCTCCTTGAAGACGCAGTCTGACGACTGGCCCGTCGATTTCGACTAATTCCACGTTACCACCATCGGACATCAGGTAGGGGCGCATTTCATCTAAGACTTGTTCGACGTTATTGGGGGTCAGTGTTAAAGACATAATCAGCCTCTGGTCAGAGATTTATTACAGTGTAGTTACCTCGATCCTAACGCTTTTTGGGCGGGAATAACCCTTAAGATTGTAAAAGCTGTAGATTGATAAAAGTAAATTCTGTGGTGGATTTTTCGCCCCCGGCATCGATTGCGTTAATTACTTGACAGGAGGGTAAATAATAATTACCGATTTTTTCGTAGGTTTCCTTAAAGTCACGTTTTCCCTTTAATTCATCGGTTTTAGCATTGCGGAAAATGGCATTATAGCGAATAGAAATATAACCTTCCCCCGTATCGAGACTTTCCTGGGTATTAATAGTAAAAGCCATCGGTCCCATGACTCGACTGACTTGACAGATTTCCTGGCCGCGGACTTTATAATTAGACCCCATAGCATCGCCGGTGACAAGAATTTCTACCGCACCGGTGGTATCATCTTCCCCGAAATTAAACTGGTTTTTGCCGTGGGAACCCTCAAAATTGCCTCTTTTACGGTGAGTAACGATGTCGCGCATTTGATTATAGATACTTTCTTGCACTTTCTCGTCATCAATGCCCGTTACTTCCACACTATAATCAGCATTAACTTGAATTTTGCCCGTATGGACTTCCTCTCCTTGGGTGAGGATAATATCAGCAGTGTAACCGGGGAATTGTTCATCCCAAGTATAACGGTTTTCGTAGGCGGAGCGGAAAATATCTCGGGCGTTCGTCGTGGCTACAGTCATAATTGCTTTACTTGTGTTGATAACTCTATTTATATCATTGTCGCTGATTTTTTCGCCTCTGGCCGAGATTTCTAGAAAACTAGATGAATTTCACAGCTTAAGGAAAAAGTCAGTTAGAATGGGACAATGACCCGTCCCCTGCTCGATTGCCATAAATCTAAATAAGCAAAAAATAAACATGAGCAGTTATGACAAAATTAAGTCCAAAAGTTAACGCAATTATTCGTTCTGGTGAACAACAAGGATATGTAGGTGAATGCGTGGAAATTTCGATTGTCACCCAGGGAAATACCTTAGACGAGGTGGTTAATAATCTCCAAGAAGCCATTTTACTGCATTTAGAGGGAGAAGATCCCAGGGAGTTCGGTCTAGTTGCCAAACCTTCTCTACAGATTACATTTGAGTTACAGCCAGAATATGCCTAAGCTGAAACAACTATCCGGCAAAGACATTATCAAAATTCTTGATCGATTTGGTTTTACTATTCACAGTCAACGAGGAAGTCACATAAAATTGCGTCGTGTCATCTCGGAGAGAAAGGAGACTTTAACGATTCCCAATCATCGGCAACTTGATCCCGGAACCTGTTACGCTATTTTTAGGCAAGCAAGTCAATATATTCCAGAATCAGAGCTTTATCTTTACTTCTATGACTTATAGAAAAAGTTAGGTAGTTGCCGGGAGCGCCAGGCAATAAAACTTCATTTACCGAAAACCTAGCCAAGGGAGTCACACTAGAGATGGTAAGCTTACCAGCAGGTAAATTTCTCATGGGTTCTTCTGAAAGCGATTCTGAAAAGCCTCCACACCAAGTTAAAGTCAACAGTTTTGCCATCGGCAAATATCCCATTACTCAAGCACAATATCAAGCGGTGATGGGAAACAATCCCTCTCACTTTAAAAATAATCCCCAAAATCCAGTAGAAAACGTTAGTTGGAACGGTGCTCAAGCTTTTTGTCAGAAATTGAGTCAAATAACTGGAAAAACCTATCGCCTACCCACAGAAGCGGAATGGGAATATGCTTGTCGTGCGGGGACAACCACTCGCTATTATTTTGGTGATAATGATAATCAGTTAGGAGATTACGCTTGGGGTAGGGAAAATTCTAATCGCACAATTCATCCCGTAGGACAGAAAAAGCCCAATGGTTGGGGACTGTATGACATGAGTGGCAATGTTTGGGAGTGGTGCGAAGACGATTGGCATGATAGCTATGCTGGAGCGCCGGATGATGGCACG
>NZ_JADBRW010000208.1:0-18290 GCF_020247025.1 Microcystis sp. M109S1 | reverse complement strand
TTCATAGAGCAAATACTGTCGGGCGGACAGAAATTCAAGCCCTCGGACAGACTACCCACTGTCTATTAGGTGAAAGCTTAGTAGATAAGGTAACTGGTTGAACAGGGAATCCCTCGCATGAGAGCGATGGGAGCGTCAACTGAGTTAATCGAGTGGCAAACAATAACGCGGCTAGAATATCCTCCCGTTCCAAATCATCGTAGTCGGCTAAAATATCTTCGATACTCATGCCAGAACTAAGTAATTCTAGGATAAATTCAACAGGATAACGCAATCCTCGAAGGCAAGGTTTGCCATGACAGATATTTAAATCGAGGGTGATTCGCTGCAAAAGTTGGTTTTCCATAGGTAATTCAGTGGCTTGTAATCGTCCAATCTTCTCTCCGCCTACTTCTACTATGCACAATTCTGTCTTTAAGTCAAGTTGCTTTACAAAACTTCAAGCAATTTCTTGGCAAAATTTAACCTTTAATGTCTCTTTTAGGAGGTGATAAGGGATTAAGTGCCTTGATTGGCGCGGGTTTTCGGCGATTACAAAGTTACATGGTCACACTAAGCCCACAGCATACCACGATCTTATCACATTACGAAATGTAACGAATCCTGCTTTTCAGCTAAATTTGGGCAAATTCGCACAAAATCTAGTTTTGTAAAGTTTTGTTGCATTGGCTTTTTATATTTAAATTTTCAATTATTTATTAGCTTAAGATAAATTTTACTTATTTATCTAGACCAAAAAAAACCAGTCTTCCCTAATTTTTCGGGAAAACTGGACAAGCTAATCTCTAGATTTTAACCAACCTTAGCGGTTTGTTTTTGGCTAAAAAATGCCGCTAAAACCTGTTCGGCAATCTGGGGACTGGTTAAACCCAAATCAGCGAAGGATTCCTCTGGTTTGGCGTGGTCCACTAATTTATCAGGAACCCCGAAACGTTTGACCGGAACCAGAATATTAGCATCCTGTAAAGCTTCCAAAACCGCAGAACCAAAACCACCCATCAAACAACCTTCTTCCAAAGTCACCACTTTACCAAGACGTTGGGCAAGAGGAAAGATAAGTTCTGTATCAAGGGGCTTGACAAAACGAGCATTAACCACTGTGGCTTCGATACCGTGTTCGCTGAGAATTTCAGCCACCTGTAGGGAAGTGTTAACCATCGTGCCGTATCCCAACAGAAGAATATCATCACCACTGCGGAGAATTTCGCCCTTACCGATGGGTAAAGCTTCCCAACCTTCCTCCATCAGGGGAACCCCTAAACCGTTGCCCCGGGGGTAACGCATGGCAATGGGTCCGCTGGTATGATTAATCCCCGTCACGACCATTCTTTGCAGTTCCGCCTCATCTTTCGGGGCCATAATGGTCATATTGGGGATACAACGCAGGTAGGCGATATCGTACATCCCCTGGTGCGTCGGTCCATCGGCCCCGACAATACCGGCCCGGTCCATGCAGAAGAAAACCGGTAGATTTTGAATGCAGATATCGTGAATAATCTGATCAAAAGCCCGCTGCAGGAAAGTAGAGTAAATGGTGACAACCGGGCGCATTCCTTCGCAAGCAAGACCACCGGCGAGGGTAACGGCGTGTTGTTCGGCAATTCCCACATCGATGTACTGTTTCGGCAGTTTTGCCTGAAATTTGTCTAATCCCGTCCCAGTAGCCATGGCGGCGGTGATACCGATAATGCGCGGGTCATTTTCCGCCAATTTAGTGAGAGTATGCCCGAAAACTTTAGAATAAGCGGGGGGTTTCGGTTTACTGGAGGGAATCGGTTTACCCGTGGCTAAATTAAAGGGATTTTGGGCATGATAACCCACTTGATCTTTTTCGGCCCATTCGTAGCCTTTGCCTTTAACGGTGGCAACGTGGACGAAAACCGGTCCGTGGACCTTATGGGCCTGTTTAAAAGTGGCGATTAATTCGGGAATATTATGACCATCAATCGGGCCAAAATATTTAAAGCCCAATTCTTCGATAACAGCGCCGACTTTGGGAACTGCTAACCGTTTCATTCCTTCTTTGACTCGTTCCATTTCCGGAGTGAGGGAGTCCCCGAAGAAGGGTAGATTTTTCAATTGTTCCTCGAGATTATCAGCGATAAACTGGACGGGTTCGCTAAGACGAACTTTATTGAGATAGCGGGAAATTGCCCCGACGTTCGGGGAAATGGACATCTCGTTATCGTTGAGGATAACCATGATGTTGGTGTTCGGTAAATGTCCAGCATGGTTAATCGCTTCTAGGGCCATACCCCCGGTTAAAGCGCCATCCCCGATGATCGATACCACCTTGAAATCTTCCCCCTTGGCATCCCGGGCTAAAGCCATTCCTAACCCCGCAGAAATGCTCGTAGAGGCGTGTCCAGCCCCAAAATGGTCAAATTTGCTCTCGCAACGTTTTAGATAGCCCGCAACACCGTTTTTTTGGCGGAGGGTGTGAAAATCGTTATAGCGACCGGTGAGGAGTTTGTGCGGATAAGCTTGGTGTCCCACGTCCCAAAGGACTTTATCGCGATCGAGATCGAGGGTTTGGTAAAGGGCGATCGTTAGTTCTACGACTCCTAACCCCGGTCCCAAATGTCCACCGGTAGCGGCGATCGTCTGGAGGTGTTTTTCGCGAATCTGACGGGCAATATCTTCTAATTGACGGAGTGATAAACCATGTAACTGGTTGGGATGAGTAATTTCACTTAGGTGCATATCGGCTTCTTTTTCAAAGTAGTTTATCCCTATACCAACTGTATAGGATATTCAGCCTGAGTTGAAGGAAAATCTAGGCTAATCTGGCCGCCGTGCGTAAAATTTGGCCAGCTAACATGGCGGCCCCAAAACCATTATCGATATTAACCACACCGATACCGACCGCACAGGAATTGAGCATAGTTAACAAAGGAGCAATACCACCGAAACTGGTTCCGTAACCGATACTGGTGGGAACGGCGATCACCGGGCGATCGACTAATCCCGCTACCACACTTGGTAAGGCTCCTTCCATTCCCGCAACAACAATTAACACATCGGCGGCATCCAGTAGATGGCGATGATTCAAGAGGCGATGAATTCCCGCTACTCCCACATCCCAGAGACGCTGCACGGAAAAACCGCACAATTGAGCAGTAACCGCCGCCTCCTCCGCTACGGGAATATCGGCAGTTCCCGCCGTTAGGATGGAAATTATCCCTTTTGGGGGATTTTCTGGGGCAGCTGCGGCAATGGCACAGATGCGGGCTAAGGGATAATAAACTAAGTCTGTCACCTGTTCCTGTAGCTGGGCTGCTATCTCTGCTTCAATGCGGGTGGCCATAACCACGGGACTATTTTGACGCAATACACCGATAATTTGGGCGATTTGAGCGGTGGTTTTACCCGGCCCCCAGATAACCTCCGGAAATCCCGTTCTTAATTGACGATGATGGTCAATTTTAGCGAAGTCTTCCACCGGTTCAAAGGCCAGATGTTTAAGTTTATCTAAGGCTGTCTCCGGGTTAATTTCTCCCCTGGCAACGGCGGTCAGCAGCGATCGCAAATCGGCAGCATGCAACATGATCAGTTATCAGTTATCAGTTATCAGTTATCAGTGGGTAAGTTAACAGTTATCAGATTTGAGTTTTAAGTGAGCAGTATGTGTTAAGTGAGCAGTATTGAATAGCAGTTTCTTGCCATCTTTTCACTGATTACTGCTCACTGCTCAATGATTACTGCTCACTGCTCACTGATTACTGCTCACTGCTATTAGGAGGCCATGGTAGCTGCGGGACGACGGCGGCGATAAGTACGATTGTTCGCTGGTTCCGTTGCCGCCGCTTGCAGGAGGAAAATCACTAAGGGTTGACTCTGTAACTCCCGTTTGATTAAACGTTGCAAAGTCGTCTCGATTTCGGCCCGCAAACCGACCCAATCCGTGGCCCCCGTCGCGGTTTTAAATTCCCCGATGCGATCGCTTAAACAGCGCTCGATCGCCCGAATAATTAACTGATTCAGCAGCGAGATTTCCACTTTTGTCACCACACCGCGCAAATTAATCTCTGGGGGTGCGCTTAATTGTCCCTCAGCGTTAACGAAGGATGCGATCGTAATCACACCATCTTCGGCTAACTGTTGTCTTTCCTGCATAATGTGTTCGTGGACTACACCCGCTTGATCGACTAACTCGATTCCCGAAGGCACTGGAGCGCCGATCGCGATGCGATCGCCAGTTAACTCGATCGTGTCACCATTTTTGACAATCACCATATTTTCGGCGGGAATCCCCATACTTTGGGCCATCTGAGCGTGTTTAACCAGCATTCGGTGTTCTCCATGCACTGGCACAAAAAACTTCGGCCGCGTCAAAGATAGCATCAATTTATGGTCTTCTTGGGAACCATGGCCGGAAACGTGAATTCCCTTATCCCGTCCGTAAACCACGTTAGCACCCTGCATCATCAGGCGATCAATTGTATTGACCACAGCGATCGTATTACCCGGAATCGGATTAGCGGAAAAGACAATTGTATCCCCCTGACGCACGCGAATATGAGGATGTTCACCCTTAGAAATCCGCGTCATGGCCGCTAAAGGTTCCCCCTGGGAGCCTGTGGTTAAAATGACGATTTTCTCATCGGCTAAATTGCGGGTCGCTTTCAAGGGTTCAAATAGATCATCGGGACATTTTATATACCCCAAATTGCGCGCATGAGCGATGACATTTAACATCGATCGACCCACTACCACCACTTTCCGGTTAAATTTCTGGGCCAATTTCAACACCAGATTAATCCGATGCACCGAGGAAGCAAAGGTAGTAATCATAATCCGTCCCGTTGCTTGGTTAAAAACCCGCTCTAAACCGGGATAAACGGCAGCTTCCGAAGGAGTATAACCGGGTACTTCCGCGTTAGTGGAATCACTCAATAAACATAGCACCCCTTTCTCGCCATGTTCGGCAATTTTTTGTAGATCAAAGAATTCGCCATCCACGGGAGTATGGTCAATTTTAAAATCTCCTGTGTGAATAACTACCCCTAAAGGAGTGTGAATTGCTACACAAAAACTATCGGCGATCGAGTGGGTATTGCGGATATATTCCACCATGAAAGATTTGCCTAAACGCACCATTTGCCGGGGAACAACGGTTTCTAATTTGGTACGATTTGCTAATCCTGCTTCCTCCAATTTATCCCGCAATAAGGCCATGGCTAGACGCGGACCGTAGATAATTGGTACATCAAATTGTTTGAGATGGTAGGGAATGCCACCGATATGATCTTCGTGACCGTGGGTGACGATCATCCCCTTAATTTTATGGCGATTTTCTCTTAGATAAGTCATATCGGGAAGCACTACATTGACCCCGTGCATATCATCGGAAGGAAAAGCTAAACCAGCATCCAGGAGAATAATCTCATCATCGTACTCAAAAACACAGGTGTTTTTGCCGATTTCGTGTAATCCTCCTAGGGGAATGATCTTTAGTTTTGCTTGGGTTTTATCTTGATTCATTAGGTATCCTTTGATGGTAAGTTATGGTGATTTTTCAGGTCGGTTTTGTGGACGGGAAATCTCAAAAAATGAATAGTTAGAATAAGTCTAACTAGGGGAACAAACCCTAGCTAAATTAACTTATATCAATACTTTCTAGCCGTTATAAACTATATTTATTTTCTAGTTAAGCTATTAATATTATAACCTATTTCTCGAAAAAATCCTAGTTTAGTTAGCCAAATTTTCTAGTATTTTTCTAAATTAAAGACAATTCTTGCATAATTTTTGCTAATCCTTCCTCTAGTTCGGGACTTAAGGAACATAAAGGAGATCGCAATCCCCCCACTTCCCAACCGACTAGATTTAAGGCCGCTTTAATTGGAATTGGATTAGTGGCACAAAATAAACCTTTAAACAGGGGAAATAATTTCAAGTTAATCTCGATCGCTTTGGCCGCATCTCCGGTTAATAAAGCTTGAATCATCCCTTGGATTTCTTCTCCCACCAGATGACTAGCAACACTGACCACCCCCACCGCACCACAGGTCATCAGGGGTAAGGTGAGAAAATCATCGCCGGAATAAATAGCGAAATTTTCAGGAGTATGACAGTAAATCTTACAGGTTTGTTCTAAATTACCACTAGCTTCTTTTACCGCCACAATATTATCAACTGCTGCCAGTTTAATAATCGTTTCTGGGGTCATATTTTGACCCGTACGACCGGGGATATTATAAAGCATCACCGGCAGATCGGGACAAGCTTTGGCAATGGTGCGAAAATGCTCGTATAAACCCTCTTGGGGAGGTTTATTGTAGTAGGGAACCACTTGTAAAGAACCATCTAAACCCAGTTTAGCAGCCTGTTGGGTAGCTTCGATCGCTTCGGAAGTGGAATTAGAACCCGTCCCCGCGATCACTTTTCCCCGACCATTAACCGCTTTTTTGACAATACTAAATAGTTCGTATTCTTCCTGCCAACTTAGGGTGGGTGATTCTCCCGTCGTCCCACAGACCACTATACCATCGCTACCGTGAGTAACTAGATAATCGGCCAATTTTTCCACCATCCGATAATTAACTTGACCCTCGACGGTGAAGGGTGTCACCATCGCCGTAATTACTCGTCCAAAATATGTTGTTTCACTCATTGATCAGTTATCAGTTATCAGTTATCAGTTATCAGTTATCAGCTTCTGAAGGCAAGAGGCACTCTTGCAAGAGGCAAAAGAAAGAATCTGGCAATCCTCCTAAGTAGGGAGGCACAATTAATTCTTTGTAGGATGGGTTAGCGCACTTCGTAACCCATGCAGGCGTTGGGTTTCATACTTCAACCCAACCTACGTTCATCTTATATTGAATTCCACCCACTCACTTACCTAAAAAGAAGGTTATCAACTAAGTACATCGAAGCTTTTAGCCTAACAAATCGAGTTATCAGTTTTTGAGCCATCAACAACCAGACTTTACTTATTCGATTAATTAGCTATTTTTCTAATTATCATCGCCTTGCTCTAGCTGATGGCTGATAGCTTAATTATCAAACTGTTGCTAATCTTGAACCGACGAGATTTTTCTTGACTAAAAGTTCGGCAATTTGTACAGCATTTAAAGCCGCACCCTTGCGAATTTGATCGCCGCATAGCCACAATTCTAGACCGTTAGGATGGGAGATATCTTGACGAATGCGTCCCACTAATACTTCATCGCGACCGGTGGCATCAATTGGCATGGGAAAATAATTAGCGTCCCAATCTTCCACTAATTTTACCCCCGGAGCGGACTGAAGAATTTCTCTGGCTTTCACTACAGAAAAAGGCCGACTAAATTCTAGGTTAACCGATTCCGAATGGGCCCGCAGAACGGGAACCCGTACACAGGTGGCGCTAACCCGCAACCCCGGACAAGCAAAAATCTTGCGTGTCTCATTCACCATTTTCATTTCTTCCTCGCAGTACCCTTGACCATTAATCGGGGTATTGTGGGGAAAAAGATTAAAAGCGAGGGGATAGGGGAAAGAATTGGTCGGAGGTTGCCGATTGTCAAGAATTGCTTGTGCTTGCTCTTTTACCTCCTCCATCGCTCGCGCTCCAGCACCACTAGCGGACTGATAAGTAGAAACTACTACTCGCTCGATCGCCTGTACTTGGTGAAGAGGCCAGATCGCCACTCCTAAAAGAATTGTCGTACAGTTGGGATTAGCGATAATGCCCCGGTGATTGTCCACACTGTCGGGATTAATTTCCGGGACAACCAGAGGCACTTCGGGATTCATGCGAAAAGCGCTGGAGTTATCGATAATCGTCGCACCGGACTCGACAATAGTTTTCGCCCAAGCTTTTGAGGTGGACCCCCCCGCAGAAGCGAGAACGATATCCACGTCCTGAAAAGAGCGCTCGTTTACCGCTTCGATTAGGAGACTTTCGCCCCGAAAATTGAGGGTTTTTCCAGCAGAACGCTCGGAAGCGAGTAATTTTAGACTAGCGAGAGGAAATTGACGACTAGCTAATAATTCTAGTAATTCCGTTCCCACGGCCCCGGTGGCTCCTAAAATAGCGACCCGTACTTTTTGACTCAAATTGTGTGACCTCCTGACGAGTTGGGTGATGATAATGATCCGAAGAAATCGTTACAGTAAAAAATCTTTTTTGTCCACCGAGTTATTCTAAAACTTGGATTGATCGGCTTTTGATCAGCAAAATTTTCTGATTGGGCTTAACTGCCCCAAGGACGGAATAAATTAAATATACCCCATTGACCGCTAAAATAAAAAGGTTGTGAGAGCTTGGGGAGCAACTGCAGCTATTCCCCTAGAATATCATGAGCGGGACGTATTCACCGCAGGCGCAAACGCCGCTCACCCCATTATAAACGTTCCTTGTCGTAAGAGCTAGAAAAATCAATGAAAGTTATTCAGGAAAAGCTTCCTGCCAGTCAGATAGGTTTAGAAATTGAAATTCCCGCCGAAACCACGAAAAACACCCACGAGAAAGTGGTAAAGAATTTAGCGAAGTCGGCCAATATACCCGGTTTTCGCCCCGGGAAAGTTCCCCGTCAGATTCTTCTGCAAAGATTGGGAACTAAAGCGGTAAAAGCGGCAGTAATTGAGGAATTAATTGAAAATTGCCTCGAATCTGCCCTAAAACAGGAGGGGATCGAGTCCCTGGGCAATCCGCAGCTATTGTCTAAGTTTGAGGATTTGATCGCTGCCTATGAACCGGGTAAAGTTTTGACTTTTTTAGCTTCCGTGGATGTGGCCCCGACAATTGTTCTCGGAGATTACGAAAATCTGAGCGTTACTGCCGAAGAAACCGGTTATGATCCCGAATCCGTGGAAAATTGGTTTAAAGAGCGTCAAGAACAATTAGCGACATTGGTTCCCGTGGAAGATCGCGGGGCGCAGCTGGGAGATGTGGCGATCGTTGATTATCGAGGAAAATCCGCCGAAACCGGCGAAGATATCCCGGATATTGACGGCGAAGATCTGCGGGTGGATATGGAAGCAGGACGCTTTATCGAGGGGATGGTGGAAGGAATTATCGGCATGAAACCGGAAGAAGTCAAAGAGATGACTTTAACTTTCCCAGAAGATTATCCCAAAGAAGATGTGGCAGGAAAAGCGGTAATTTTTACAATTACGATGAAAGAGTTAAAAGCAAAGGAATTACCGGAGCTTGACGACGATTTTGCCCAAGAAGTCAGCGATCAGGAGACAATCGCCGAATTAAGAGCAAGTTTAGAGAAACGCTTCCAAGAACAAGCGGAAAAGGAAACCAAAGACAGCATTTATGAAGCTTTAACCAAGGAATTTGTCAAAGGTGCGACCTTAGATTTACCGGAGACGCTGATCGAAAAAGAAGTGACGCAAATTTTGACCCAAAGCTTCATGGAATTTCAACAAATGGGTCTAGATGTCAACCAGTTGTTTACAAAAGATAATATTCCCAAACTGCGGGAAAACGCCCGTCCCGATGCGATCGAAAGTCTGAAACAGACTCTCGTGGTGCAGGAATTGGCTAAAGTCGCGGGCATTGAAGTCAGTCCCGAAGCGGTAGCCGAAAAAATCGCTAAAATCATGGCGCAATTGTCCGATCGCGACATAGATATGCAGCGTCTAGAGGCGGTAATTACCGAAGAAATGCTGGCGGAAAACACCCTAGAATGGCTGAAAGAAAAAGCTACTATCACCCTTGTCCCCAAAGGTTCCCTAGAGGAAGAAACAAGGGAGGATGAGGAAACAGAAGAAGCCTTGGCAGCCGCCGAGGTGGAAGTGTTGGCAGCAGAGGAAGAATAACCGTAAGGAGTTAGCAGTCGTGTTGGGGTTTTAGGGTATTAGTTGAATTCCCCCATCCCCCATCCCCTGATTGCTGCCAACAAAGGAAAACTTAGGGCATAATGGATGGACAGACGTGCTAAAGATGCTTAACATTTGCCAGTAAAAGCTCCACAGCCAAGCAAAACCCCTAAGATTGTGATAGCGGAACCGAAAAAATTATGCTCGAATCGAGATCACCTGACTACCCAATTACCAGTAATTGTCGCCCGGCTATCTACGCTAACACCGGGAGAAACTCCCTAGCTAACGTTTTACCCGTGGTAATCGAACAGTCTGGCATGGGTGAACGGGCTTTTGATATCTATTCTCGACTCTTGCGCGAGAGAATTGTCTTTTTGGGAACTCCCGTCGATGATCAGGTCGCTGATTCGATCGTCGCCCAACTCCTCTACTTGGAGGCAGAAGATCCCGAAAAAGATATCCAACTCTATATCAACTCCCCCGGCGGTTCCGTTTATGCCGGACTAGCTATCTACGACACCATGCAACAAATTCGCCCCGACGTGGCGACAATTTGTTTCGGTTTAGCCGCTAGTATGGGAGCATTCCTGCTTTGTGGTGGCGCGGCAGGTAAACGGATGTCCCTACCCAGTAGCCGGATCATGATTCACCAACCCCTCGGTGGCGCCCAAGGTCAAGCTAGTGATATCGCCATCCAAGCCAAAGAGATCCTCTATATTAAACAGAGACTCAATACCATGCTGGCTCACCACACCGGTCAACCCTACGATCGCATCGCCAACGACACCGAACGGGACTTTTTCATGTCCGCTGTCGAAGCCAAAGAATATGGGTTAATCGATCTGGTGATTTCCCGTCCTGAACTGCCCGATCCTACCGTTCCCGTTACTTCCCTGTAAATAAACTATGTCTAAATACGACTCCCACCTCAAGTGTTCATTTTGCGGCAAATCCCAGGAACAAGTGCGAAAATTAATCGCCGGGCCGGGGGTCTATATTTGTGACGAGTGTGTGGAACTGTGTAACGAAATTCTCGATGAGGAATTGATGGAACCTCCTAGTCCGATCGCCCCAGTGGAGGAACGTCCCAACAAACGGCGATCGGGCCAAAACAAAACCACTTGGGAACAAATTCCCAAACCAAGAGAGATTAAAAAATACCTCGATGACTACGTTATTGGTCAAAATGAGGCGAAAAAAGTGCTTTCTGTGGCCGTTTATAACCATTACAAACGCCTCAAAGATATCCAAACCCAAAAAGCCGGTGGCGGCAATCCGGAAGATAGCATCGAACTGCAAAAATCTAATATTCTGTTAATCGGTCCCACAGGATCGGGAAAAACCCTTCTAGCTCAAACTCTGGCTAAAATCCTCGATGTACCTTTTGCTGTCGCTGATGCCACCACTTTAACCGAGGCCGGTTATGTGGGGGAAGATGTGGAAAACATTCTCTTGCGTCTGTTACAAGTGGCAGATTTAGACGTGGAAGAAGCGCAGCGGGGCATTATCTACATCGATGAAATCGATAAAATTGCCCGTAAGAGCGAAAATACCTCGATTACCCGGGATGTGTCCGGAGAAGGGGTACAGCAAGCTTTACTGAAAATGTTAGAGGGAACGATCGCCAATGTTCCCCCCCAAGGCGGCCGCAAACACCCCTATCAGGATTGTATTCAGATTGACACCAGCAATATCCTGTTTATCTGCGGTGGGGCGTTTGTCGGTTTAGATAAGGTGATCGATCAGCGTCTCGGTAAAAAATCCATGGGCTTTATTCAACCGGGAGATGGCCAAGCTAGTAAGGATAAGGTAGCGGCAGGGTTATTAAAACAAATGACTCCCGATGATTTAGTCAAATTTGGCATGATTCCAGAGTTTGTCGGTCGAATTCCCGTCCTAGCGGCACTGTCACCCCTGGATGAGGAAGCTTTAATCGCTATCCTGACGCAACCCCGCAACGCTTTGGTGAAACAGTATCAAAAACTGTTGAAGATGGACAATGTACAGTTAGAGTTTAAATCTGATGCCGTCCTAGCGATCGCCCAAGAAGCCTATCGTCGCAAAACCGGGGCCCGGGCCCTACGGGGTATTGTCGAGGAATTAATGCTCGATGTCATGTACGAATTGCCCTCGCGCAAGGACGTGAAACGATGTTTAATCACCCGCGAAATGGTGGAAAAACGTTCCACGGCAGAGCTATTGGTTCATCCTTCCTCTTTACCCAGTCAAGAATCCGCTTAAGGGGAAAAATCGAGGATAACTATGCTCAATACCGTTCCCGCGATTGTCAAAGAAGGCTGGATCGAACTCCTCGAATCCGTGCCGATTCCAGAGGGTACTAGGGTTTTAGTCACCCTCATCCCAGAGGAGACAAACTCGGACTTCTGGCAAAAAGTCAGCGAAACTGCTCTCGCTAAGATTTGGGATAATCTGGAAGACGACATCTATGAACGATTACTCGAAGCTTGAAATCGTTCTCGTTCGTTATCCTTAAGAGAATCGGACGACTATCGGACACAGATGCGCGACGTTGGCAAAACTCTTGACGAGGATGGCTAGGTATCTAAGTAGGTGGGTGGAATTAAATATAAGATGAACGTAGGTTGGGTTGAAGCATGAAACCCAACGCCCGCATGGGTTACGCTACCGCTAACCCATCCTACAAATAATTGTACCTCCCTACTTAACTATCATGAAAACCGAAATAATCGATAAAAAAGTCACTGTCCGCGGTGTTCCCCACTATTACGAGTGGATTCGGGGGTCGGAATCTGCCCAGAAAAAGCCGGTTATGGTGTTTATTCATGGTTGGGGAGGTTCGGGACGCTATTGGCGCTCGACTGCTGCGGCAATTTGCGATCGCTTTGATTGTTTATTGTACGATATGCGGGGTTTTGGTCGGTCTAAATTGCCGGAAAAATCTCTTGATCTTTCCTACGATTTAGAAGAATATGCCCTTGATTTGGCCTTGTTTTTAGATAGTTTGGAAATTGAAAAAATCTATCTCAATAGTCACTCTATGGGGGCATCGGTGGCGACTTTTTTTATTACTATGTACCCCGAAAGAGTGGTCAAAGCAATTTTAACCTGTAATGGCATTTTTGAGTATAATAAAGCGGCTTTTGCCGCCTTCCATAAATTCGGTAAGTATGTGGTACAGTTTCGTTATGATTGGTTTTTAAAAGTACCTTTTGCCGATCGATTGTTTATGGCGAGATTTTTGCATCGATCGATCCCAAAATCAGAAAGAATTGCTTTTTTAGAAGATTTTTTAGCGGCAGATTACGAGGCCGCCCTAGGCACAATTTATACATCTGTGAGTAAAAAAGCAGTGGAAATTATGCCGGGTAAATTTGCTGAGATTAAGATACCAACTCTTTTAGTATCAGGGGAAAAAGACATTATTATCCCTGCCAAAATGGGCAAAATAGCGGCGGATTTGAATAATAATATCCAGTATGTGGAGATGGCTAATACTGCTCACTTTCCCATGTTAGAAGATGCCCCTACTTATCTAAAAAAATTGCAAGATTTTTTAGAAATTAATTAGGGTTTGCTGAATAAATATAAAACCCTTCAAAAAGTGCCATATCTGGGAGTGATCTAGGGGAAAATTCCGGGACTTTTTTCCTGAAAATTAGGTAGTTGACCACCTGAAAATCGGTAAAACCCATCCCCCATCCCCCATCCCCCATCCCCCAACCCCCATCCCCCATCCCCCACCGAAAAACTTTTTCAGCAGACCCTAATTAGAATGCCAAAAGATCAGGAAAAACGCCCCAGGGCCACACCAATCAGGATAGTAACCCCGAAAAAGAGACGATACCAGACAAACACCCAGGTACTCTGTTTTTTGAGATAATCTAATAACCAGGCGATCGAAAGATAGGAAAATATCGCCGAGGAAATTACCCCAATAGCGAGGGGAATTAATTCACTGGTGTTAATCTGGTCGAGAACTCCTTTAAATTCCACTAAACCGGCTAAAGTTATCGCCGGAATCCCCAAAAGAAAGGAAAATCGCGCCGCTACTGCCCTTTCTAATCCCATGAATAACCCGGCAGTTAAGGTGGACCCAGAACGAGATACACCCGGTATGAGGGCTAAAGCTTGGGCTAATCCCATTAAAACCCCGTCTTTTTGTCGCAAAGTCTCAAAACTGCGTTTATGTTTCCCGATTTTTTCGGCTGTAGCTAAGAGTAAAGACATGACTATAGAGGCACAGGCGATCGCTGTCATGCTTCTCAGGGGGGAATTATCTAAATCGGGAATGAAAAGTTTCATTAACAAACCGAAGAAAACAATCGGAATTGTGCCTAGGATAATCCCCAGGGCTAAACGAAAATCCTGGGAACGATAATCGGAACTAGCCACCGCTTTCACCATTCCTGTGGATATTTGCCTTAAATCCTGCCAAAAATAGGACAATACCGCCGCAATACTGCCCAATTGAATCACTGCTGTATAGGTGACACCGGGATCTCCCCAACCCAAAAAGACGGGAATCGCTTTTAAATGAGCGGTACTACTAATCGGTAAAAATTCCGTCACTCCCTGCACAAATCCCAAAAAAATCGCCTGTAACCAGTCAATTTTGGCTAGAGGAATCCTATTCGTGGTTGATTGGGCAATGGCAGCGGGTGTAATCGCCAAAATCACCGTTATTATCGCTAGTCCTAGCCATTTATAGCTTTTTTTCAGTAAGGAAAACATCATTTTTCAGTAAAAAAAGGGGTTGGGTGTAGGGTGTGGGGGGAGATGGGGAAATTAACTAATCAATATTACTGCCTTTTGTCTATGTCCCATTCTCCTGTCTCGGAGTCCCCTGTCTCGGAGTCTCCTGATTTGAGCATAAATACTTGTTGACAACTCATAGTCGTTATGAGTACACTTAATTTAGACAAACTCAAAATGAGTACGACTTAGCAATTAGGAGTTGACGATTATGCTACCAAACCGAGAAGGCCAGAGAGTTCCCGATGTCACCTTTCCCGTGCGTCAAAATAATCAATGGGTGAACATCACCAGCGAGGAATTATTCAAAGGAAAAACCGTTGTTCTTTTTGCCTTACCGGGGGCATTCACTCCCACCTGTTCCACCTCCCATTTACCCGGATATAACGAATTAGCCCCAGTTTTTCGGGAAAATGGCGTAGATACTATTGTTTGCTTGTCGGTAAATGATACCTTTGTCATGAACGAGTGGGCAAAAGACCAAGAATGTGATAATGTCCTTTTGATTCCCGACGGAAACGGCGAATTTAGCGCAGGAATGGGGATGTTAGTCGATAAAGCTGACTTAGGTTTCGGTAAACGTTCTTGGCGCTATTCGATGCTAGTCAAAGATGGTGTTATCGAGAAAATGTTCATTGAACCGGAAGAACCGGGAGATCCTTTCCAAGTCTCCGATGCAGAAACGATGTTACACTACATCAACCCATCCGCCAAAAAACCGCCTTTAGTCTCTCTTTTCTCGAAAGTCGGTTGTCCCTACTGCCTCCGGGCCAAGAAAATGCTAGAAGAAAAAGGCCTACAATACGAGGAAATTATCCTCGGACGCGATGCCACCAGTCGTTCTCTGCGGGCCATGAGTGGCAATACCACCACCCCACAAGTCTTCATTGACGGCCAGTTAATTGGCGGTTCGGAAGAATTAACGGCTTATTTAGGAGCATAATCAATTATCAGCTAGACAAAGGACTAGGCATTAAGTTGAGGACATTCTTAAATTTTGGCACTGATTCACAGCTTACTGTTGCCTGTCCCTGTTACAAAGGCGCAGGACTTGCACCCATAATGTAAACATGGTGAACATTTTTCAGCCAATGTCCAAGAGAGCCTTTTTTGTTTTTCAATTCAAGGAGAAAGATTATGGTAGCCACTCCAGTCAAAACCAAAACCACGGGACAATACTACCCCACCCGCATCGATTTAGCATTAGATATCCGCAAAGCTATTGTGGAAATCTTAAGCCAAACCCTTGCCGCTAGTTTAGACCTAAAAACTCAGGTTAAACAAGCCCACTGGAATGTAAAAGGTTTAAATTTCTACCAATTGCACAGCCTATTCGACGAAATGGCCACGGAATTAGAAGGCTATGGTGACATGGTAGCAGAACGGATTACCGCTTTAGGTGGAACCGCTTTGGGAACAGCGCGCATCGCTGCCGCTAACTCGATTCTGCCAGAATATCCGGCTGATATCGTCGATGGTAGTGAACATATCGTTGCTTTAGCCGAACGTTATGCTTTATACGCTTCCCATCTTCGTTCTGCTATTGATACCACCGGCAATCAAGGGGATGCCGACACAGCAGATCTCTATACGGAAATCTCCCGGGACATCGATAAACGTCTCTGGTTCCTAGAAGCGCATCTGATTAAATCGGAAGATGTTATCAGATAAATTTGGGGTGTATTAACTTAGCTTAATACACCTTAAATTCTCGTAATCGGTAAACGTAGCCAATCGCTTAACTGTTGTGCCAACCAATCTAATTCGGCTTCGCTAACATCTTCACTAGCAGTGATAATATATTCTCGATGGTTAGCAATGAGAACCAGACAAGGAGGAATAATATTAACATTTTCTCCCTGCATAGTGACGGTGACATTGCGACGAATAAGACTAGAGATTTCGGAACTAGCAGCATCGGCAGTTAGTTTAAATTTCAGCCCCCAGAGTTTTTGGTAGAGAGAAACTTTTTTGGGGGTAATTTTTAACTCTAGTTCTCCCTGCCAAAAAGATTTCCATAACTGCCAAGATAAACTAGAGGAGATTAAATTGAGCAGAAAAATTAGGATAATCGGGATTAAAAAAGCGACCAGTTTGAGATCATAAATAGCGACTATGGTTAAGAGAATGATGGTAAAAAATAGGGATGGTAAAAACTGTCTTAACTGGGTTTTGAGATTGTTGAAAAACTTTTGTTTGGTTTTACTAGCGATTTTTATTTGCAGGAGATTATCTTTTTTATAAACAGTAACTTCGCTGCCGTAGGGTTTGGTCAGATTGCCAATAGATACTAGGATCAATTGACAACTATATAAGCTGGCTAAAGCTTCTGTCACCGAACGAAAATGAGAGTCTGGGGGGGAGTTTGATAATCTTTTTAACCAATAGATGAAAAAAGCACTTAGATTAGTTTTTTGTTCAAAGTTTTCGGGTATGTAACGATGCTTAACCCCCGTGGCTAAACTAATCAAAGTTTTGCCTATATCCTGTAAGTCCCTGGTGGGAGAATCGGAATCAAAGGCAAAATCAACTAGATAAAAACGATGGGACTGGGTATCAAAGAGGATATTACTAAGTTTTATATTGCCGTGGTTAAGGGGTACATCCTGCTGATGGAGATAGGAGAGAATCTCCAAGAGATATTTGGCAATTTGTTTTAGATCTTGTTCGGCTAACAAATAACTGGAGCTAACATAGTTTTCTAAAGGTTGCGCTGATAAATAAGGCCGGACAATAGCGATGATTTGTTCTTGGGATGAATCTATCTCAAAGCTATCGAGATATTTCGGGAGAGATGGGTGGGAGAGTTGTCGCAATAGGGCAATTTTACCGGTTATTTCTCCGATAAACTGACTCCCTTGCCCCCTAGGAACAGAAATAAGTTTAATGATAACTAACTCGTTGGTGTGTCTGTCCCTAGCTAAGATAGTTTTTTTTCCCAGTAACTGTTGGACTTGATAACGACTATGGAGAACTCGATCGAGCATGGGGGAGGATGGAGTAAGTAGTATCTCTAGGATAGCTCACTCTGGAAACTATAGCCCCCATCTTTAGCATCCTTTTAATATTTTAACAATTGATTAAAAATTGCCGCTTTACCTAGAAAGAATTGCTAGGCCAGTCCTATTTGAGTTATTTTAATTATCTATTCGCCAAGGCTGCCGGCAAGGGGAGAGCAAAAGGGAACGGTGAGCATTTCTAAGACTGCCATGACTTTTTCTTGTTGGTTAATTGCCTAGTAATCCTAACGGATTGCTGAACATATTACTGTCTTAACCATGTTTTCAGTTTTAGCGAACACTCACGCCTAATTGTAGCATTTTTATCGATTTTTGTCAAGATATATTTGACATTTTTTTATCTTATTTATTTGACAGGATTTATTAGAAAAAGGGTTTCTAAAAGAAACCCTTTTTCTGCCATTCAACTAATCCTATTTGACCTAATAGGTAAGGTTTTTCGTACGAAGAATTGCCTGGTGGGACTGCTCCTGACAAGTTTCCAACTAATCCTATTTGAGCTAATAGGTAAGGGTTTGGTGTCGTCGCTTTCTTAGTCTCCACTGTTCCTGCGCTTCGTTTCCAACTAATCCTATTTGACCTAATAGGTAAGGAAAAATGAGGGTCAAAATCCATACCTAAAACTCTCACATGGTTTCCAACTAATCCTATTTGACCTAATAGGTAAGGAGTACCCCTTGGAAAGCCTTATCGAGAGGGGAAGACAGACACCCAAATCGACGCACCTGCAATGCATAGGGTAAAAAGGTGGTAGTGGGGGGGTAAAAGTCCCGA
>NZ_JADBRW010000207.1:0-6249 GCF_020247025.1 Microcystis sp. M109S1 | reverse complement strand
CAGGTGGTCAATTACCTAATTTTCAGGGAAAAAGTCCCTGAATTTTCCCCCCAATCACTCCAAGGGTCGGCACTTTTTGAGGGAAAAAAAGTCTAAAAACCTTGTTGGATAAGGTTTTTAGATTTATTCAGCAAACCCTACTTAGATGGAGAAATTTTAGTGGCATTAGATGGCACAGAAATTTCTCATCTAAGAAAATTAATTGCCCTCATTGTAATTGTCGTAATCATCGAAAGGGAACTACAACTTATTTTCATGGCTGTGTCACACCTAGGGTGGTTTCTCCTAATCAAAAACAAGTAATTAATTTAGAGCCAGAATTCATTAAAAAAACAAGATGGGCATCAAAAACAAGACTGTGAAAATGCGGCCGTTAAAAGATGGTTAAATAAGAATCATAACTTCTGTTTAGACTAATTTGCCGCCCAAATTGGCACAGCTAGGGATAAAAGACTGAGAAAGAGATAAAAAGCAGGATGAAGGATTAAGATGCGGTCTTTTTCGATTTAGGCGGGGCAGAATAGCGTTTAAAATTGCCTCAAAACCCAGAGCGACCCTTCCAGGAGTCAGAGAGTTTTGTGGAAGAGGCTTCTGCCAAGGTAAAGGATTATCTTGTACTATCTCACGAGCCAGCCATAACTACCAAGTCAGTAGAGGCATCAAATCGCTCCAAGATTGCCCTTGTTCGGGAGTTGAAAGTTTGGGTAAAGTCCAGTGTAATCTTTGCTTGGCGAAGCGATTCGAGAAAGACGGAAAACCGTTAATGCCCACCAAACCCAGTCGGGCCAGACGGTGGATTAAGGAAGGAAAAGCTATCGGTAAATTCAACGACTTAGATATTTTCTATGTCCAGCTAACCACTGAATCCTCTAACAACAAAACCCAACCGATTGCTATTGGTATTGACCCGGGTAAATTATTCTCTGGAATTGGCGTTCAATCCTCCCTTTTTACTCTTTGGAAGGCTCACTTAGAACTTCCTTTTAAGCGAGTAAGAGAGCGCCTGGACAATAGACGGTTAATGCGAAGAGGACGTAGAAAAAGACGGATTAACCGCCAACTTTCTTTTAATCTAAGAGCGCATCGACAAAAACGATTCTCAAATAGAAGACAAGGAAAATTAGCTCCCTCAATCAGAGCTAATCGTCAACGTCTCGACTTCGCTCGACGTTGACCCTGAGCGAAGCCGAAGGGTCAACTTGAACTTCGAGTCGTTTCCGAACTAACCAAAATCTATCCAATTACTGACATTTACTTTGAGTATGTCAAAACCGATATTGATCTAACTTCCAGTAGAAAAGGAGCTAAGTCTAGAAAAGGTTTTTCGCCAGTTATGGTCAGACATAAATGGGCGATTGAGCAACTATCTCAATTGGCAAAAGTCCATACTCGCTTTGGTTGGCAAACCTCTAATCTCAGAAAATATTTGCGACTAGAAAAGTCCAAAAATAAAGCAGAACAATCACCAGAAAGTCATGCTAACGATGGCATTGCTAAGAGGGAGGGAGCATCTCACCTTTGTAACCCCTAAATCAGGTTTTATGTCAAGCTATTTTGAAAGCCTTGCTAGAAACCAGTTTTAGGGACAAGTATAATTACTCACTTGCATAAATGAGATACTCCCAAAGAGGGATATTTATGAAGTGGAATCTGACCTGCGGAATGTTGGATATAATCTAATTATGTACTAAAAACAGGAAATTCATGACAAATATTCACTCGATCATCGGTATATTCCCCTCCAATGAAGAAGCAGACATAGTTGTATTGGAGTTACAAAAAAAGGCTTCGATGCTAAAAACCATTATACCCCCAAACATAGAGGGTGCAGACTTCCACCCACCTCACCCGGCAGGAATTCAACCCCCTCACCCAGAGGGGATGCAGCCTCCTTACCACCCAAATTCAACCCCCTCATCTGGAAGGAGTTCAACCTCCTGTCTCAGAAAGGGTTGAACCCCTTCATCCGGAAGGGGTTCAACCCCCCTGTCCTCATTTCTTGCCCGGAAGATTACCATCTTCAGCAGTTGGCTTGGCCTTAGTAGGAGCAGAAGCAGCTGGAATACTATTTATTCCAGGTCCTGGACCTGTTTTGATTGCCGGACCGATTGCGAGAACACTGGTGAGTTATGTGGAAAAAATGATTACTGATGGCCTTGATCCGGCCGCAATCTCAGCAACAGGGGGACTAACAGAGGGATTGGGCATTCCCAAGCATAAAGCACTGCAATACGAGGCTGAAATCAGAGCAGGCAAATATGTTTTACTGATATCGGGGAGCGAGGAAGATGTCAGTCAAGCTAAAAATAGCAGTGGGAGCATCTCACCTTTGTAACCCCTAAATCAGGTTTTATGTCAAGCTATTTTGAAAGCCTTGCTAGAAACCAGTTTTAGGGACAAGTATAATTACTCACTTGCATAAATGAGATGCTCCCGCATTGCTCTTGCCTGTTTTCAGTTTTTAGATTATTTGCCATTCCACAATTCCAATGGTAATGGATATGATTGGAAGGGTTATCTTAATGTAACAAACGCTCTCTTTGCTGTCATCAAACGTCCTCCTATTAGTCGTCGTCAACTTCACCTGATGGTTTTTTCCAAAGGTGGTAAACGACGTAAATATGGTGGCTCTACCACAAGACATGGGTTCCGTAAAGGAGATTTAATTTCTTCTCCCAAAGGAATTGGTTATGTTAGTGGAGATACCGAAAAACAGCTATCTGTAAGCGATGCCAATGGTCAACGATTGGGACAGATAACTGTTAGTAAGATTCAGTTAATTCGTCGTTCTAACGGTTTAATTGTTTCTCGCTAACTTATATAAAGCCGCCCTCCGTTATCGCTAAAGGGCGGGTTTCAGACCCATTTTTTCGATGAAAGCCCTGTTACTCTACCCTGAGTTTCCCCAGTCTTTCTGGTCTTACGATCGCTTTATGGAAATCGCGGGACTGAAAGCCACCATTCCACCCCTCGGCATCATTACTGTCGCCGCCCTCCTCCCCCAAAACTGGGAAATTCGATTTTACGATCGCAACGTCAATCCTGAAACAGAAGCCGATTGGGAGTGGTGTGAGTTGGTTATCCTCTCTGCCATGTTGGTCCAGAAGCCAGATTTTCAAGCCCTGATGCAAAAAGCCGTGCAGTTAGGCAAAAAAGTCGCCGTTGGCGGTCCCTACCCCACCTCTGTCCCCCAGGATGCCCTGGATTCTGGAGCGGACTATCTCATTTTGGATGAGGGAGAGTTAACCGTTCCCCTGTTTTTGGCGGCGATCGCTCAAGGGCAAAGCCAGGGAATTTTCCGCTCTGGGGACAAGCCAGACGTGACCCTCAGCCCCATCCCCCGCTTCGACCTGCTTCAGCGAGACGATTACTTAATGATGGCAGTGCAATTCTCTCGCGGCTGTCCTTTTAACTGCGAATTTTGCGACATTATTTCCCTCTACGGGCGCAAACCTCGTACTAAAGAGCCGAGTCAGACTTTAGCCGAGTTGCAGACTCTCTACGACCTAGGCTGGCGGGGTTCGTTGTTCATCGTCGATGACAACTTTATTGGCAATCAGCGCAACGTCAAACGCTTTCTCAGAGACTTGATTCCCTGGATGAAGCAGCACGACTATCCCTTCACCTTTATTACTGAAGCCTCGGTCAATTTGGCAGAGGATGATGAATTGTTAAGCCTGATGGCTGAGGCGGGGTTTTATTCTGTCTTTCTGGGGATTGAAACTCCTGACCAAGATAGTCTGCAAGTGACGCGCAAACTGCAAAATACTCGCAATCCACTGGTGGAAGCCTGTCGCAAGATTAATGCAGCCGGTTTGCTAATCTATGCTGGATTTATCTTGGGGTTTGATGGAGAGCGCTCTGGTGCGGGGGAAAGGATTCAAGCCTTTGTGGAAGAAACCAGTATTCCTCAGCCCATGTTAGGAATTCTCCAATCTTTGCCGAATACGGCTCTTTGGCATCGTCTCCAGCAAGAACAGCGTTTAGTTGAGGGTGACAGCATCCATCCGACGGGAGATCAGAATAGCTTGATGAATTTTATCCCCACCCGCCCGATTGCCGAAATTGCCAAAGAGTATGTCGAAGGCTTCTGGACGCTGTACGAACCCAGCCACTATCTCCGACGCTGTTTCCAACAATGTCTCGGTCTGGGTTTGCAGTCAAAACACAAGCAAACCATGCAATTTCCCGTGGGTAAGGGGTTACGGCTAATTACCCAGTTAATCTGGCATCAGGGTATCCGCCGAGCGGACATTCGGGGACAGTTTTGGCGGCAATTATGGACGATTTGGCAAAAAAAGCCCCAAGTTCTCAATCTGTATTTAGGTCTGTGCGCGGCGGGAGAACATTTTTGGGAGTACCGGGCCTTAGCCAGAGAACGGATTACTCAACAACTAGGCTACGATCCCTTAGAAGTTTCTGGTCGTCCCAACCAGAACTGATTCTGACTCGATAGGGAGGATTGGATTGTATGGTCAAGAGATCGCTCCAGGTCTCCCCTTCGGGAATTAAACAGGCTAAACGAGCCTTTACGCTCAAGGGGTGGACTCAGGAAAATCTAGCAGGGGAAGTGAACTTAAAGACCCGCCAGCCGATTTGGCGGTTTTTCACAGGGAAACCCGTTGATCGCCAGGTTTTCCGGGAAATTTGTTCGATTCTGGATTTGGATTGGCGGGAGATTGCCCTCGCTCCGCCCGCAGAATTTCCTGAACCAGGAGAACTGGCGAAAACTAATATTGATGCTCTGGTGCAAGAGGTGCGAGCGCAACGCCTGGACACCATCCAAAACCAGTGCGGCATCTTGCAGTTACTAGACATCAGCCATCCAGTCAACATTGATGACATCTATGTGGATGTCAATATTTTGGCGGAAATTGCCAGTCAACAGTGGGTGGAGATTGCCGATTTGCAAAACTTGGGTCCTGCTGAATTCGAGCGCGTCGGTTTGGGAGAGGTTGAGCAGAAGCAAATACCCGGAATGCAGGCTGTTGAAACTTACTCAAAGCTCAGAGTTTTGGGCAGGCCGGGGGTTGGCAAAACTACCTTTTTGCAACATCTGGCGATTCAGTGCAACCAAGGCGAGTTTGCGGCGAATCAAGTGCCGATTTTTATCTTATTGAGAGAATTTGCCGAGGAGTCCAGTCCCAGTGGTGAATTTAGCCTGTTCAACTACATCCGTCAGGCATTGCTCACCGCTGGAATTTCCAACCCGTCTGTGCTGGAAACCTTACTGCAAGCGGGCAGAGTCCTGCTGTTGCTCGATGACATGGATGAAGTGCTCAACCAGGACATTACAGCGGTTCTGAGAGAAATTCGCCAATTCTCAGAAAAGTATCATCGCAATCGATTTGTAGTAACCTGTCGCACCGCTGCCCAAAAACTCCAGATTCGAGGTTTCACTGATGTAGAAATTGCCCCCTTTACCCAGGCACAAATCAGCACCTTCGCGCAAAAGTGGTTTGTGGCACTGAGCAAAACGACTGCTCAAGCGGGGCAGGAGCAGTCGGCTCAGTTTATGCAGAAGTTGGACTTGCCGGAAAACTGGCAATTTCGGCAACTGGTGGTGACACCTCTGTTTCTGCATCTCGCTTGCTGGGTGTTTCAGGGTCAAGGGAAATTTCCGAGCAAGCGGGCTGAATTTTATAAACAAGGGCTGGATTTGCTGCTGGGTAAATGGGATGAAGCTAGAGGAGTCGAACGCGATCAGGTTTACCGGGGGTTTTTATTGCCCCAAAAATTGAGGCTGTTGAGCCAGCTTGCAGCAGTTACTTTTGAACAGGGGCAGTATTTTTTTGAGCAACGCACGATTGAGCAATACATTGGCGACTATTTGCGGAATTTGCCAGGTGCAACCCTGGAAGCAGAGGAACTCCAACTCGAAAGCGAAGCCATGCTGAAAGCGATCGAGGCACAGCATGGACTCCTCGCAGAACGGGCGCGAGGAATTTTTTCATCGAAAATTTTGGGTCTGAAACCCCGTCGTTCTACGACGGCTTTACCGTTAAATACTAGCGCATTTACCAAATATATGCTAAAATGTGAGACATGGAAAAAGCCTATTCGTTTCGATTTTACCCAACACCCGAACAAGAGTCGCTATTGCGGCGCACCTTGGGCTGTGTAAGATTGGTTTACAATAAAGCTCTCCACGAACGAACACAAGCATGGTACGAAAAGCAAGAAAGAGTAGGATATACTGAAACATCTTCAATGCTAACTGATTGGAAAAAGCAAGAAGAATTAGACTTT
>NZ_JADBRW010000206.1:0-7171 GCF_020247025.1 Microcystis sp. M109S1 | reverse complement strand
CCTCTGCTCTTTCTTCTTCTTTAAGAGCTTTTTGTAAGTTTTTCTTTTCTTCTAAGTCTAGGAAATCTTTGGCTGGCATAAGTAGGATTTTTCTCAAGTTACTATTTCTATTTTAGGTGGTTTAAGTGCGTTTTAGCTTATTACGCTAGAGTTTATTCTGGCTTGAGGAAAAAGGGAAATCCGATTCCCACTAACTATATGTGGATCGCAGCGACCGCTCTACAATATAATCTGGCTTTGTTTAGCTATGACAAGCATTTTCGGGCGGTCGATGGGTTGATAACAGGAAATAGCATCGCCAATTTTGCGATTATTCCTATCTAAACTGCCCGGGAGATCACAAGTCAAGACAAATGTATTCAGATAGTTTATGCTGATTAAATAAAGGAGGTTTTGAAATCATATCTAAAGAGTTTTAACAATTTTTTTTATCGGAGAAAAACATAATTTTTTCGAGAAAATAAAATTAGTTAAGTCTCGACAATAATATATAATTAATTTAGAAGAATAGTTATATTTTAATCGGCTATAATCCCTTTTGTAAAATCGGGGATATTACCCGACGTTCAAGATAAAATCCAATACCGAAAAAAACCATGAACCAGCCCCTCGATCCCGCAGCCCTGCTCCGTGCCGGTCAAAAATCGGGTCAACCCCTACCCGACGCTCTCGGTGTCGGTAAATCGGTCACTTCGCCGCAATACGGCACGGGAAAAGTGACGGGCTGGTTGGGCAATCGATTGATCGTCAAGTTTCCGGGCTATTCTGTCCCCCTACAGTTCCCAAACTGGCAAGAATCGATCGCTTCGGGCGAGTTAGTTTTGGCCGAGATAACACCGTCCGAGTCCTCTCCATCGACCCCCGCGATTCTGGCAGCTATTCAACGTCTCAAGAAACCCGAATTTCGGGCGATTGCTACCGAATTAGCGGAACGATTGACTTACATCACCGTCATTCCCGCCATTAACGGACGGTTACACCCGATCCCCGCCGATGTTCCGCCCGTGCTAACAACCGCTCTAGCTAAAATCGGGATCGATTCGCTCTACGAACATCAACTGGAAGCCCTGACCTTATTGCGACAGGGCAAGGATATCGTCATCGCCACCCCCACAGCTTCTGGCAAGACGCTCTGTTATAACCTCCCCATTCTCGAATCTTGTCTCAGGTCGCCGGAACCGACCGCTCTCTATCTCTTTCCCCTCAAAGCTCTGGCCTTCGACCAGACCAGGAAGTTACAAACCCTGAACGAGGTGTTGCCACCGAACGCTAGTTTGAAAATCGGACAGATGACGGGGGATACCTCGCAGTCCGAACGATGGAAATTGTTTTATCCCGATATTCCCCGGATTCTAGCGGTCAGTCCCGATTTACTCCATTACCAGCTAGAGAAAATACGCGGGGGAAGTCAAGGGCAGGGATGGCGAGATTTCTTGCGTTCCCTACGTTGGGTGGTGATCGACGAAGCTCACACCTACACCGGCGCCTTCGGAGCGCATTTCGCCAACCTTACCCGCCGTCTCCGGCGGGCGGTCGATAGTGTCGGCGGCAATAGCGATCGCTTACAATTTATCTGCACTTCGGCCACCCTCGGAAATCCCGTCGAGTTGTTGGAGCGTTTTGGGGGTCGTGCCGACGAACCGAAACGGCTAAAAGCAATGGATACGGGTCAGGGAACCGCCGCGTCCAAAACTTTCCTCTCCCTAGCACCGACGGGTTCCCCCAATCCGGACACGGTGCGGATCGTCCTCTCCCTTCTCCAACAAGAACTGAGCGGTATCGTTTTCTGTTACTCGCGCACGACCGTCAAGAACTTGCTGAAACTGCTCGCTAAAGAAGCCGAAAACTGGGGAAACGCCGGGTTAGCGCGACGGGTAGCACCCTTTTACGGTTCCATGCAGTCCGAACAACGTCGTCGCCTGATCCAAAAGTTAGAAACCGGGGAGATTAGGGTTCTCCTCTCCACATCGGCACTGGAAGCGGGAATCGACCTCCCCGAACTCGATTGTTGCATTATCCGAGGTTATCCCGGTTCGATCATGTCTTTCCGGCAAAGGATCGGCCGGGTCGGACGACGGCGAAGCGGTCTGGTTATCTTCCTACCGATCGCCGATGATCCTCTCGATCACTACTACGGAACCTATCCGAAGCGATTACTATCGGACGGAGTAGAAAATGTCGCCTTCAATCCCGACTACCCGACCCTGCTGGCCAAACACCTGCTCTGCTGTTGTGCCGAGAGCGGATTAGGGGTAAGTGAGGTAAGCTAAACGGCTTTTACTTCGGATCACCGATATAGACTCCAAAAGGGTTATAGCTATTGGATCATGCAGGTTAAGCGCCGTTTAGCTTACTACCCCGTTTCGGAGAGGTAGGCGGACGGTTGGCCGATGAATTATTACGACAGAACAAGCTTTTTCTGAAAGCTAACGGTTTTTTGCACGCCGTCGGAATGCCCCACCATTCGGTCAACCTTCGGGGCAACCCCCAACAATCGGTAAAATTGATAGACCTGACCACTAAGGAGACGATCGAGGAGATGGGTTTGGAGTTAGCCCACCGTGAGGTCTTCCCTGATGCGCTCTATACCGCAATCGACGAGGAAGGCCGACGGGTGGTGTACCAGTGCCGCGAACTGAACGAGGAGAACCACACCGCATCGCTAGAACCTCTCGGTTGCGATAGCGATCTCTCGACCCAACCGGAAACCGACCTAACGGTAGCCTCCAGAGTGCTACTGACAGAACCGAAGATTCTCTCGACCCCGTTCCCCGACGCACGGATCAGAATACGTCTGCACTGGGGCGAAATCACATCCTTGGTCACGGGTTATCAACGGTTAAAACGCCAGTACCATCTTACTTGCACCAATCCTTACTGTTCAGGCTATCATCTGCCCCTCAAGGGCAAAAGCTGCCCGCAATGTCACCGCTCTCTACGAACGGCCGAGATCACCGATGTCGAGCAGAAAATCACTTTTCCGACCCCGTACCGCACCAGCTACGAGGCTCCCGTCTTAAAAATCGAACTCAATCCTGGAGTCACGACCGTTATCCGCGAGGAAGTAGCCCGTCTCAGAAAAAACCTTACCGATCGCTACGGTGATAACATTCCCGACACCCTCAAACACCTCTGGACAAGCGCACCAGATTGGTTAGCCCTACACAGTATGGGGCATCAACTGATCTTCGCCGTCCCTCTACTGGTACTTTCCTCGCGATCGGATGTCAATTTCGTGGTCGAGCGGGAGGACAAACGAAGCGTCGGTTATTTCTTCGATACTTGCGACGGTGGCAACGGGGCGACGGAAGCGATTTTTCAGAACCTACCCCGACTGGCCGACAAAGCGCGGGCGCTGGTTGAAGCCTGTGATTGTGAGTACGGCTGTCCCCGTTGCCTAACCCAACACGGTTGTCCCCAACGAAACGAGGGGTTGAATCGGGATTTGGGACTGTTTTTATTGAAAGCGATCGGGGAAAGCGCGTCCTCGATCGAGTGAAGTTTCCTCACTCAAGGTTTGAAGAACAAGGCAACGAGTGGCCAACTTCCTAAGCGTTCCTGTATCGTCTCGAAGTGTCGATTAACTAACGGTTCAATTACTCAATTTATGGGGAAGAAACCAGTTCACGGTAACTGTGGGCGAACGCAAAGCGCTCGCTACACGAGATCGTCTTCGGAACTAACATCCGAGCTAATAATTGCCTCCGCAATCTGCCGACGTGTGACCCCGGATAAACAAAGGGCGCGGGTTATCAGGTCAAGTGAAACCGAGGGATCAGCCACTCGCGACTGGCTCGATTCCATTCTTTTTGCTAACTCTTTTTGAGAAATGTTTTGACTTTTTCTAATTTCTTTTAATTTTCTACCGAGGGCTAGTTTGAGTTCGATAAGCTCGGATTCTACGGGCGTAAGCTCTAGAAATTCCTCTACTGTTCCCACCTTCCAGCCCGCCGCTTCTAAACGTTGACGTTTAGCTAAATCCATGTCCGATCTCCCAGGAGTTTTCACCTCTCCACTCAACCAAACGATATCTTTATCATTTTTGTTTTGCATTTATTATCCCATAATATGTCAAATCTGACATACGGGCAAGTGCTAAACTGCCTTTTGTATCAGACTTCCTGCGAGCTTGAAGATATATCGCTTTAATAGACCTCTTGCATAAATCCGAAAACAAACGATAGAAACAATAATGGGAGGGACTTTCAGTTAATTATTTATTAGTAGTTGATAATCTTCAAAAATGTTGCTGTACAAGGATCGAATTAAGACTTTTGCAAGAGGTCTAAGAGGTCTATTGGCTCGAAACTGTTTCCTGTTCCCATAATTTACGCTTCCAATTCTTTAATTGCCTTTTCAACTTCAATCAAAAGTAAACCTAAATCTTGAGTGATTACTTGCCAGACAATATCTAAGTCAATATCAAAATAAGCATGAACAATACGATTTCTCATGCCGATGATTTGTCGCCAAGGGATTTTAAAATACTTAACTTGGCAAGGTTCAGAAACATTATTAGCAGCTTCGCCCATTATTTCAATTAATCTTACGAGAGCTAAAGATAACATCCTATCGTCATCTAAATCTTGTCTGGTGCGATTATTTACAAAAGATAATGCCTCTTTTGCTGAATCTCTGATGTGTTTTAGCCGAGTTAAATTATCAATTTTGCTCATAAATAACTATAGCTTCTGCCAAGACTTGCTCACGAAAATAACGGCTTAAATCTGCCGATGTTCTTAAATCTATCTGGCGATTTATTATATTTGATAACTCATCTTCCATCGTAATAATAGCTAAACCAGGAGTCTTCCCTTGTTCAAATTCTACTAAAACATCAACATCACTTTCTCTTGTAAAATCATCCCTTAATACTGAACCAAATAAAGATAACTTGCAGATCGAGTGACGCTGACAAAATTGTTTAATTTCTTCTTGAGATAAATTAATAGGAAGAGTTGTTTTTTTCATGGTTAAAACTCCTAATTGATGATTTTTAAATCTCAGATTTAAGAGGGGTGACTTAAAACTCCATCGCCTTAATTAATAAGTAGTCGTGCAAAATAAATTTCCTAGTGAAGAAAGGCACTCATGCAAGAGGCAAGAGGCAAAGGGGGGGTTAAAACCTTCCCACAACTCTAATTTTTCGGGTGTATAGGCTTCGTATTGGTCGAAGGTAATCGGGGCGGAATCCAGTTCGGGTCGCGGGAAGGGTGGCTTTTGACTCATGGCGGGCAGAGAGAGATGGCGATCCGGTACGCGGTCGGTCTATCAATTCTAACACCCCTAGATCCCGCGTCCGCTCGTAGTCCCTCGATCTGGGGTCGCGGTAATTCGGAGGGAACGATCGCCAGTCAAGGACGAAAATCAATCGGTCACTACCCCGTAATACTTCTCTAGCATGGTCAGCATTTCCTCTTCTAACGCACTCAGGTAAGGTCGCTGTAATTTCCCCAAGATTCCCAAAAAGGCGACGGCGGCATCTTCCAAGTCCTCGCGTTCCCTCAGTCTCGACAATCGATCGCATAATCGCCGCACCGTCTGACAGTCCCCTTCGGTGTAGCCCAACTCCTTAAGGTACTCGATTTTAACCAGATCGATCGCCCCGTCGTGAAGTCGCAAGTCGCAGGAGCGCGGGTGAACAGCAGTAACGAGCGCCCAACAGTTGTTTTTCCCCTTCAGGCGCGGGTTATCTTTGGCAAGGATAGCGACCACTTCCCCCACCTCGAAAACATTCGCTTTCCCTTTATCCTGGTATTTGTCCACCGTCTCGCGAACGACTCGGTTAGAGGGTGCTTTGCCCCCAGCTTCCGCTACGGCCTCGTTCCAGACGGTCGGCTGTCGTTGCGGGGCAAGAACGGCCAGCGGCCGCACCTGATACTCGCAAGGGTGGCAGCAGCAGACAGTTGGCTGCACTCAGGGTTCGGTAGATCGCCGCTCCCATAATTAAATAGTTGGCCTTCTGACGACTGTGACCGAATCGCCCCCGACAGTAATCCTCGAAGGAGTCGTACCCGTCCCGGTACAACCGTCGATCTCGCAGTTCTTGCAGGGCGGAACCAGCGTGGTAGAAAGCCCGCTCTACCGTCCGCTCTAACCGCTCCCTGTCCCTGACCTCCTCCTCGCTCAACGGTTGCGAGGATTGAATCACCTCCACCTCGATCGCTTCTACCCCGCGTCCCGCAGAAGCTAACATTTCATCGAGTTCGTCTTCTGTCCATTCCGACCGTCTTTTAGCCATCGCGTTCATTCTCCCCACCCAGAGCGAACACATAGGACGGTTTGGGAACGAGAGCCTTCAAGAATACCGTGTCGGCCGTCCAGTAATTGGCTCTCTCTTTCTCGGCCACGGCCAGAAAAACCGCGTCGTACAACGTCAGTAAACCGTACATCCCGGCCATCTCCCACGCCCTCGATCGAATCTCTTCCCCATCGACGTAATCGATCGGTAATTCCCCGAAGGCACTATAGAGTTGACCCGCCTCCCCTTCCGTCAGTAGACCGCTCCTCACCTTTTTCCGCAAAACCGAAGCGATTTCCGCCCACGCAAAACAAGGCAGGACGATCCGCCCCGATAGTGCCTGACCGACCAATTCCGTCGCCTCTCCCTCCTGTTCGTCGGGACACAAATATTTAATGAAAACGCTGGTATCGATGCAGTAACTACTCAAGCTCCCATTCCCCCTCTCTCAATTGACGAAGCGACGGGAGCGGGTCGGGGTGTACTCCCGTTCTCCGTTTGACCTGTTCCCGTAATCGCTGGATGGTCTCGTGAGTTTCTAAGGCTTTACGCCGCCTCACCTCTCGCTCCACAGCCTCCACCACTAATTCGTTAAACGATTCTTTCCCCGACTTGAGCCGCTTGGCCTGCCGCATCAACTCGGACGGGAATCGGATCGTCACCGATTCTTTTTCCATAACCATTTCAAGTAACCACTGTTTAGTTACATTTTACCCAAAATGTCGGCTTGAAGGCTCTCGGTTTTACCTCGGAGATGAAAAGCCGACCAGTATAGAACGGCGAAGCACGATTAATATTCTGGGGAGTCTTGGCTCTCCACATATTTTTTAAGTTGATCTATCGTAACGCCACCACAACTAGCCACAAAGTAAGCTCCTGTCCATAATACTCTCTTGTCTTTCCAGTAAATCTTCTTTAAATGGTCACTGT
>NZ_JADBRW010000205.1:0-35424 GCF_020247025.1 Microcystis sp. M109S1 | reverse complement strand
TCATAGAAACGAGCAATAGACGACCAAGCTCGTTCAGCAGATGCTTGTCTAGCCGTAGAATTTAGAGTATCGACAAACTTGAACTGTTTGGCGAGAACTGCACAATATTTATTGAGAGAATATTTATCGATTTTGTCTTCTTTCTTAGCATCCATCCAAAGCCTTAAAGCCTTATTACGGATGAATTGTACTGTACGAATAGCCTCATCAATGGCAGAACACTGACTTGGTTTGACCACTGCTTTCATTTCTAAGACAATCATTGCTTATCGACCTCAAACAACCTATTTTATCTTAACCTATACAGCATAGATTGTCAAGATTTTAGTCGTGCTTCGCTGTTTTATATTGGCTGGGGTTTCATCCCGTCCCGCTAAAAGCGAGGGTCTTGACTCCGACATTTGAGATAAACTGCGCCACCATGCCCAGAGGAAAAATACCAGCAGCTTGGTTTTGGGTTCCCCTTTCTATTTTAAGGACTCCCTGTACAGAAAAAATTTTTTCTCGAAAGGCATCTAGATTAACTTGATGCGGGGGTTTTTTGCCTTCTGGTGCGCCCAAAAACCCGTAGGGGCGAATCGCGTGCGCCCAAATAACCCCAAAATCGACCCAAAACCCCAAAAAACGGGCGGGAAAGAAAAGAGAAAAAATAGGGAATGAGAGTAAAAAGGGAAAAAAAGGGGAAAAGGGTTACAGAGTTCTCTTCTACAGTATCAAGAATAGTCTATATGTACTATGAGCGATAAAAAAATCGCCGGAAAAGGGAAAAAGAGAAAAGAATAGAGGGAAATCAAGTCCTGGGGAAGCGGCAGACAACTCGAAAACCGCTGTTGAGGTCGTTGCGGTTGTCGGGGTTGCTCCTGAGACGAAACGCACTGCGACAGAGCCTCGGATTGTCGATCCAAGAACCGCCGCGCTGTACACGGTATTGTTTATCTGTCAAGAGTTCTTTTGTACTAATTAATAGGCTTTGATAACGATTATCATTATTGTCTTCGTCCCAAACGCTTCCGTCTCTGGGCGGCTCACCTTGATAATTCTTGTGCCACGGATCTAAACACCATTCCCAGACATTGCCGTGCATATCGTACAGCCCGAAGGCATTGGGGGGAAACTGTCCCACGGGGGTCGTTTGTCCTCGATATTCTCCCTTTGGTTCGTCAGCGTAGGTTTTTCTGGCATCGTAGTTGGCTAATTCTCCAGTAATGGTTTCCCCAAAGTGAAATGGGGTGGTTGTCCCAGCACGACAGGCATATTCCCACTCCGCTTCGCTGGGAAGTCGGTATTCTTTCCCTGTCAATTTCGATAATCTCGCGCAAAATTCGACGGCATCATACCAGTTGACTCGTTCTACGGGTCTATCCCAGCGCGTCGGTGATCCCCCTCTAGCTCCTTCAAAAGGGGGGGAATCGGAAGCCTCGCTTTTTAAGGGGGGTTTGGGGGGATCTTTAAAGTAGGAGGGATCAGGGTTAAGGTCTTTTTCTACTCTTAAGTCGGTACGGGAGGCAACTGCTCTCCACTGGGCCTGGGTGATGGGATAACGCCCCATGTAGAAAGAGGAAACGGTTACTCGGTGTTGTGGTCTTTCCCTTCTAAATCCTTCCCAACCAAATTTTTTCACCAGTCTTTCGATTTCCTCATCTTCCGTTCCCATCGTGAATTCTCCTTGGGGAATATACATCATGGGGATATAGTTTTGAGCTTCTTTCCGGTTGCCAACTTCTGCAAGGTTTTCATCGTAAAAATAGGCTTTAACAGGTTTCCTCTCGATAACTTTGCCTTCTTGATTAACCAATACCGTTTCTGCGGTAAAAAGGAAAAGGTTTTCATTGTAGGGAACAATATCTGCTACTTTGTCTATTAAATGTTTTTGTAGGGTTCCTTCGTCTCTAGAATAGGCGGCAATCGGTTCATTAAGCAATAACAAGGGTTCATAATCGGCTAAAGCAGCGGATATATTTTCTAATAAAGCTGTCAATCTAACAAGACGCACTCGGTTATTATTTTTGATAGCTTCTTCTAGTAACTGTTTGATTTCATTGACCGCTTGACTAGGTTTTAGGTAGGCAAGAGCTAACCATTGTTGATTTTGCCAATAAACCGATTTTGAGCAACGATCACCGATTTGTTCCTGAATATAGGTTTGTAACTGATAGGCCAGAGATTTGAGTTCCTCTGGGGTTAATTTTTTTAATAGTAGTTTACGAATATCGGGGGACATTTCATAGAGTTCTCGATCTATTTTGCGGACTAAACTGGAGAGTAAAATATCAGCGATCGCATACCAGGGAGCTTGATTATTTTTATCTTGATGTTGACGCAGATAATAAAGTAAATTAGGGGATAAACTAAGGGGAAAGGCGGCTCTTTTCGCTAGTTCTCTGGTGTTTAGTTCGTTTTCTTTTTCAAATAATCTTAAACAGCTTTCTGCGCTAAAAAAATCTTCATCGTCATCCCAATTATCCCCTTGTTGAAATTGAGCGAGATCAAATTGAAAATGACGGGGTGGGATAGGTTCTTCTTTTAGCCATGTTATCAAGTTTTCCCAATCCTCTGTGGTTAGTTCAAACATGGAAAAATTGGGTATATCTTCAGCTAAGTCAGCAATATCGATCGCAGTTGTCCCATACCATCGATGATAGGGTAAGGGGTTTAACCATGCGACTCGGCTAAATCTTCGGCTAAATCGTCGGATAAGGGTTTCTGTTGCGCTCAAGCGCTTTTCTACATAACGTTTTCTAGCAGCACCCGCATCACTAAGAATTAGACAACTGGTTACTTCAGGAGAATAGTTAGAGAGAACTTTGGTTAAAGATTGACTTTCCCAACCATTTTCTTGTCGTAAAACCTCGTCTCTAATCAGATTATCAAAGTAAAAATGGGGAACATTTTCCCAGGTTTGTTTCATTATTCGTCCAAATCCCGCAAAGGGAATCATGGAGTCAGAACAATCAATAAAAATAATAATTTCTCGGCGATAAAGTTGTTTCTTTTGGTAAATTATTTGGTCAAAAAAACCTCGTTTAGCTGTTGCAATCACCGTAGCTTTTAGATCCCAAGTCTGTCGAGGACTTTCTAAGGGTAATGGACGCAGTTGCTGCCAACTTTCTTGTAATTTAGCGATACCAATAGGATAATAATCAGGATTATCTAGGGAGGTGATTTTTTTTCGCTTTTCAATAGCTGTGGCAATTTGTGGAAATGGAGTCTCAGGAGGTAAAGGTGCATCCCCAGAAGGGGTAATAAATGCTAATGAGGGAGATTCCCTATCATCCATCGGGTCTATTATTTTGCTAATCGATTCTTCTGGATGGCGAATAGGCGTTTTTTTGGGTATTTCTATATTTATTTCCGGTTGGAATTGTAGCATCTCTGTCCAGGCCTGATCAAACTTTTGTTTTTCTTCTGGAGATTTAACCCATAAAGCTTGACAAAGAAGTTTAATTTTAGGATTCTCTAAGTTGGGATTCTCTTGAATAGCAATATCAGAATCATTAGCGAGTTTTTGAATCAGGTAATTTTCCACCCGATAATATTGTTCAATAGACAGCGGAAATCCTTCTTCATTTCTGAGTTGATAAAATAGGTCAAGTAGAGGGGATGTCATTGGCTCTTTTAACCTCTTGTTCCATAATCTTGTAAATCAGTACGGCTTTTTAGTAAAATACTAGCGTGGGGTAATTTGTCCTGGTTTAATTTGGCGATAATTTCTTCAGGTTTGTACTTGAGTAACGATTTAAACCAGGCTATTAATTCACTTGTGCTAACTTTTTTTTCTCCTTCAGATTTAGTCTCGTCTTGTGATGTTCTCACTTCCTGAAAACGGTCCACTGCTTTGATGATAACATCTTGTTCAGCGTCGGTAAACCGTTCGGTTAATATTTTTCTTAATCTTTCTTGGTTGGGAAGCTCAATATAGTGATAAATGCAACGTCTCAGAAAAGCATTGGGTAAGTTTTTTTCTTGATTACTGGTAATTATAATCAGAGGAAAAGCTTGCTCATTTGCTGGAATTAAATCTCTTGTTTCTTTAATGAAAAAACGACGAGATTCAATGGCTAAAAGTAAATCATTAGGAAAATCTCGATCTGCTTTATCTATTTCATCAATTAATACTACCGATTGTTCTTGCTTATCTTGACTTTGTTTAAATGCTTTACCCAAGGCTTGTAAATCAACCCAATCTTTTGAAATAGCTGGATTTTTTGGCTCAGAAGAAGATTCTTCTGTTCCTTTTTGACTTAAAATTCCGCTAATTTGAGCAGCTTGTAAACGGCCAATATAATCATATTGATAGAGACTATCTTCCGCTTTACTTGTGGATTGAACTGTCCACTCATAATATTTTATAGGATTATTTTCCTGGCGATAATTAAATTCATAAACTAAGGCATGAGCTAGACGACTTTTGCCACATCCAGGCTCACCTTCTAGTAACAAAGGCATTCCCAATTCAATAGCCAAGTTAACAACTTCTATTAACTCATCACCTGCGTCATAGGGATAAATTTTTTGTTGAATCGGTTCATAATAAAGTCCCGATTCTGGTTGAATTTTTCCCCTGTAAGTTAAGGATAGTTTAGCCATCTATTTTCCCTCGATAATTGTCCTTTAAATTGTTGATAAAAAGCTTTCAGTGTGTCTTCTATGTTGCCTTCATTGCTATTTTCCCATAATTCCTGCAAGGTATCTGCAAATAATTCTGTGGTTTCATCCTGTAAGTCACAACCCAACTGAAGTTGTTGAGCAAAAGTAGGAATAATTTCCTGAAAAGACCGTTGTTCAAAGCAAGAATCAATCTGTAAGCGATGAATAGGACTTAATTCTGATAATTTGTCCTTATCTCTCCAATCATTACTTTTTCCATAATCTAACCAAATCATTAATAAAAAGCCTTTAATGGGACCATTTGATATTTTACGAGCGTTGGTAATTAAGTTTTGCCAAAACGAATAAATGTCCTTTAAACGGCAAAAGTCTGCATGATCAATTCCTTCAAAAATCAAACAAAAATTATGAGCCTTTAAATTTTTAATTCCTCCAGAATTATCTAAAAAATGTTCATGAAGACTATAGTTATCCCATTCTTCCTGACCATCTCCTTGAAACTTAAAAATAATGGTTTTAACGGGCAAATTATTAGCGATAAAAATTTGTTTTTCTAAACGACGCAAACACAAAACACGATATTGATGAGGACAAGGGGGAATATAAATACTGCCTTCTCGTAAAGGTTTAGCAGCTATTAAACCAGTAAAATTTACTACATTATTGTAATTAAATTCTGTTAAAACACGATAAATCTTCTCATTATTTGTTTGTTGATTTTTTAGGTTTTGAGGAAGTTGACAACATTGTAAACTGTCAAAATCTAGTTTTAATACTTCACAATAAGCTTGAACAATATAAGACTGTTTAGAGGTTTTTTGCCCTTTTTTTCCTAGTCCATATTTTTTTTCAGTACAAAACCGCAAACTATCTCTAGATATGCCAATTACCTTTAAAATAGACTGCTCTAATAAATCATTAATATCTGCTAAGGTTAAATGAATTGAATTATCATCAATATCTTCAATTCTGGGTTTATTTATTTTATTTTGAGTAATGTATGCGCTTTTCTTCTGATTTTCAAATCTTTTAAAATCAGATTCATTTTGTAAGTACAATTTCTTCTTATTTGGTTCTAAAACCTCTTTAGTTGTTCCGGATTGTGGCGATGGTGTCATCCAAGCTTTCAAGACATTTAATGGAATGGTATAACTGGGAGGATGTGTTTGACTACGGTATTTTTCGAGAAATGCCTCAAGTAACCATCGACTTGCTTCTATTAATATTTGCTCTGTTTTCTCCGAAGCACAAGAAAAGTTTCCCTGATAAGCATCTTTAGCCTTACGAAGGGTTTCTACATCTTCATCCGATAATCTGATTTCGCCAGACCTCAACATAAATCTCGTCAAACGTCAACCTACCATCTGATCCACTTTTTGATCCCCTTTTGCCAGCATTTGCTTAAAGCATTTTAATCAACTTGTCCTCAAAAAACAAGCCATAAGGCGAAAGGAGCAAAATCTATGAATTTCTGGCAAAAACATAAAGCGGACATTGACTTGATTTGCCGCATCATCACCACTTTAACTGCCTTGGCTAGTTTGGGTGTTCAGGTGGGGGAGTTAAAGATTCCCCAAAGCGAGATTCCCCCTATCAATGAGGTTGAGGTGGAATTAAATATAAGATGAACGTAGGTTGGGTTGAAGTATGAAACCCAACCCCCGCATGGGTTACGCTACCGCTAACCCATCCTACAAATAATTGTGCCTCCCTACTTAGTAGGTTGATTCATGAATCAACCTACCTGCTCCCTAGGAGGGAGATTTAGCGATCAACTGACCCCATAATAATATCAATACTGCCTAAAATCGCCATAATATCGGCAACTTTTACCCCTTTGAGGATATGAGGCAGAATTTGAAGATTATTAAAATCGGCGGCCCGAATTTTCCAACGCCAAGGGAAAACATCATCATTACCGACGATAAAGATACCTAATTCGCCTTTACCACTTTCCAAACGCACATAATGTTCACCTTTAGGAATCTTAAAAGTGGGGGCGACTTTTTTGGCGATATATTGATAGTCAAAATCATTCCAAGCTGATTTTTTCCCTTCTGCCATCCGTTTCGCTTCCAGATTTTCGTAGGGACCACCGGGTAAACCTTTCAGTGCTTGCCGGATAATTTTCACTGATTCGCGCATTTCCCGAATCCGCACCAGATAACGAGCAAAACAATCGCCGGCGGTTTCCCAATGCACTTCCCAGTCAAAATCGTCGTAACACTCGTAATGGTCAACTTTTCTTAAATCCCATTTCACCCCGGAAGCGCGCAACATCGGACCGGATAAACCCCAGTTAATCGCTTCGTCTCTGGTAATGCAGCCTATCCCTTCAATACGACGGCGGAAAATCGGGTTATTAGTGATTAATTTCTCGTATTCGTCCACTTTTGGCTCAAAATAGTCACAGAAATCCTCGCACTTATCCACCCATCCGTAGGGTAAATCCACCGCCACGCCACCAATGCGGAAATAATTGTTATTAATTAACCGCATTCCCGTCGCAGCTTCCCAGAGGTCATAAATCATCTCCCGTTCTCGGAAAATGTAGAAAAAGGGAGTTTGTGCGCCTACATCCGCCATAAAGGGGCCTAACCAGAGTAAATGGTTAGCGATGCGGTTGAGTTCCAACATAATCACCCGGATATATTGCGCTCGTTTGGGAACGGCGATATCGGCTAATTTTTCGGGAGCATTGACCGTAATTGCCTCATTAAACATCCCTGCGGCGTAATCCCAACGACTAACGTAGGGAACGTACATGACATTAGTGCGATTTTCGGCAATTTTTTCCATGCCCCGATGAAGATAACCGATTACGGGTTCACAGTCAATCACGTCTTCCCCGTCAAGGGTGACGATTAAGCGCAAAACTCCGTGCATCGAAGGGTGATGGGGTCCCATGTTTAAAACCATGGGTTCTGTTCTCGTTTCAATTTTTGCCATAGGGCTACCGATGATCCCGAAAATCTTTTTAAAGTTATTATAAGTAAACGCTTCGACAATACACAAGGACTATCGGGTATCAGTAATCAGTGATCAGTAATCAGTAATCAGTAATCAGTGATCACTGATCAGTAATCAGTAATTAGTAATCAGTAGTCAGTCCCGATGAAAAAATTTTCACCCCCAAAGATGAAAGAGGTTTCCTTCCCTACACCCCACACCCCACACCCTACACCCTCTTTCAAGTCAGGAGATTATTTTTATTTATACTTCCCACACCCTACACCCTACACCCCACACCCTACACCCTACACCCCACACCCCACTTCACCACTCGATCGAGTACAATAGAGTGTTCAGCAAAAGCGATCGGTTATTAGCTTTGATTAGTCCTTCGGTAAGAGTTATAGACCAGAGAAAAGACCGATTAAGAGCAGCAATCAGCCGAAAAAGCTCAAAAACTGAATTTTAGGCTCAAGGCTGACGTTAGCTTGCTGAAAGCTGAATCCCGTTGATAATTTTTTTACTTGAATCACCGTGGTTATCCAAATCGACTCAACTCAAAACTACGAAACCAAAACCCAAGAGATCGCTAGACAACTTTTAGCCGAAACTCGCGAAAAAAAAGGTCTTTGGTCTGCTTTACAGGATCAAATGCGTTGGGATGATAAATTACTCGATTGGGCAATGTCTAACCCCAATTTACGAGTACAATTATTCCGTTTTATTGACTGTTTACCCGCTTTACGCAGTAATGCCGAGATCGCTAATCATCTGCAACAATACCTCGGTGATGCTTCCGTAGAACTGCCCAGTGCGCTGAAAAATATCCTCAACTTTAGTGATCCTAACTCCCTACCCGCTCAAACGGCCGCCAGTCTGATCAGTAAATCCGTAGAAACTTTAGCTCGTAAGTATATCGCCGGGGAAGACCTAGAGCAAATTACTCGCACTGTCACCCGTCTGCGGAAGGAAAAAATGGCTTTTACCATAGATCTCCTCGGTGAAGCGGTAATTACTGAAGCGGAAACCCAAGTTTATCTACAAAGTTATCTCGATTTAATGACCCATTTGGCTCAAGAAGCAACCAAATGGAATAAAGTTAGCCAAATTGATCAAGCGGACGGCGAATTACTACCACAAGTGCAGGTTTCTGTCAAGCTAACTGCCTTTTATTCTCAGTTTGATCCCATGGATCCGATTGGCAGTAAAGAGAAAGTTTGCGATCGCATTCGCCTACTATTGCGACGCGCTCAGGAGTTAGGGGTGGCAGTCCATTTTGATATGGAACAGTACGTTTATAAAAACCTCACCCTGGCTATCCTGAAAGAATTACTCCTAGAAGAAGAATTTCGCAGTCGTACCGATATTGGCATCACCCTACAGGCATATTTAAGAGATTCTGCCCAAGATTTACAAGATTTAATTAATTGGGCGAAAAAGCGCGGTTATCCCGTTACTGTCCGGCTAGTCAAAGGCGCTTACTGGGATCAGGAAACGATTAAATCTCGCCAAAATCATTGGTCACAGCCGGTATATAACGAAAAATCGGCCACCGATGCCAATTATGAACGGATGACGCGGTTATTATTGGAAAATCATCAATATTTATCCGCTGCTATCGGTAGTCATAACGTGCGATCGCAAGCCTTGGCCTGTGCGATCGCAGAAAGTTTAGAAATTCCCCGTCGTCGCTTTGAAATGCAGGTATTGTACGGCATGGGCGACCAATTAGCCAAAGCGTTAGTGAAGCGGGGTCATCGGGTGCGGGTTTATTCCCCCTACGGACAACTCTTACCCGGTATGGCCTACCTAATCCGCCGTTTATTAGAAAATACCGCTAATAGTTCCTTCCTGCGGCAAAATTTGGAGGATCGTCCCGTGGAAGATTTAATCGCAGCCCCCCGGGTTTTAGGCAATGATAACCCGATTATCCCCGGTTTTCCTAATGCCCCTGATACAGATTATGCCAACGAGCAATTGCGAAATAAAGCGAATCAAGCCCTTACTTTTGTCAAAAATTCCCTCGGTAAGACCTATTTACCCCTAATTAACGGTGAATACGTCACCACCAATGTTCAAATTAATTCCGTTAATCCCTGTAACCCGCAGGAAATAGTGGGTAAAGTGGGCTTAATTGAGGTGGAACAGGCAGAAAAAGCGATAATAGCGGCGAAACAGGCTTTTCCCGCTTGGAAACGCACTCCAGTGGCTAAAAGAGCCGAAATACTGCGAAAAGCGGCAGATTTGATGGAAGCGCGACGACACGAGTTATCGGCCTGGATTTGTTTAGAAGTGGGCAAAGTTATCCAACAGGCGGATCCGGAAGTGTCAGAAGCGATCGATTTTTGCCGTTATTATGCTTCCGAGATGGAAAGACTGGATTTAGGGCATAATTTCGACGTAGCAGGCGAGAATAATCGTTATTTCTACCAACCCCGGGGTATTGCTTTAGTGATTTCTCCCTGGAATTTCCCCCTAGCGATCGCAGTGGGGATGACAGTAGCAGCTTTAGTAGCAGGTAACTGCACGCTATTGAAACCAGCCGAGACTTCTTCGGTGATTACGGCGAAATTTGCCGAGATTCTCCTAGAAGCGGGTATTCCTGCTGGAGTCTTCCAATATATCCCGGGTAAAGGTTCGCAAGTGGGGGCGCATTTAGTCAGCCATCCCGATGTTCACCTAATCGCCTTCACCGGTTCACGAGAAGTGGGCTGTCGCATCTATACAGATGCCTCTATCGTGCAAAAGGGTCAAAAACACCTAAAACGAGTTATCGCCGAAATGGGCGGCAAAAATGCCCTAATCGTCGATGAGAGTGCCGATTTAGATCAGGCCGTTGTCGGTGCGGTTAAGTCCGCTTTTGGCTACACCGGCCAGAAATGTTCGGCCTGTTCGCGGATAATTGTTCTGGAAAGCGTCTATGATAGCTTTGTTGATCGCTTTGTCGAGGCTACCAAGTCCCTCAATATCGGGCCGACGGATTTACCGAGTACGGAAGTAGGACCGGTTATCGACGAGAAAGCTCAAGCAAGAATTCGGGAATATATCGAAACTGGTAAAAAAGAGGCAGAATTGGCCCTAGAAATGCCAATTCCAGAAGTGGGTTATTTCGTCAGTCCCACCGTCTTTAAAAATGTTCCCCCCGATGCGGTAATAGCGATGGAGGAAATTTTCGGTCCCGTGGTGGCGATTATCAAAGTGAGTAATTTTGAGGAAGCTTTAGCTGTGGCTAACGGAACCGACTATGCTTTAACTGGTGGCTTATATTCTCGCACTCCTGCCCATATTAACCGAGCTATGCAGGAATTTGAAGTGGGAAACCTCTATATTAACCGGGGAATCACCGGCGCGATTGTTTCCCGTCAACCCTTCGGGGGTTTCAAGATGTCGGGGGTGGGTTCCAAGGCAGGGGGTCCCGATTATCTGCTGCAATTCCTCGAACCTCGTCACATCAGCGAGAATATTCAACGTCAGGGATTTGCACCGATTGAAGGGGCCGATTAAGCCATTCACAGCTAAAATTAGCTATTATTGGGGGTTTATACCCCCAAATCTGGTTCATTTATCGGCTAAAACCCATCTTAACCCCCTATCCTTAGATTAAGCGTTTTCACTTTCGAGGGATTTCGCTAGAATACAGAAAGCGGTAAAGCGCGTAAAGTATCACGGAAACCTCCCGCTCCTTTGTACCTCGGAACAAATATCGCCCTTGAAAATGTAATGGTGACGGGTCAAGCAGGATAGAAGCTTAACGGCTAAGGTCAAAATAGCCCACAAATAAAATTCGGAGCCGTCCGCCGCCGGGCAGTCGGTAGACGTTAAACTAAAACGCTTGTGGATTCGGTCTGACGGGGGCATAGTCTTCGGATTGTGTCTAGTTAAGAGGAGTAGAAGCAAGAATCTCCCGTCACAGCGTAGCTTGACGGCGAGAGTGTCAAATACTTAAGTTGAGAATTGCGTCGGCCTATCAAGAAAAGACTATGACGATTGAAACCGTTGCCACAAAACCCTTTAGTGACCAGAAACCGGGGACTTCTGGATTGCGAAAATCCGTTCCCGTTTTTCAACAACCCCATTATCTGGAAAATTTTATTCAAGCTATCTTCAATACTTTAGACGGTATCGAGGGTCAAACCCTAGTTGTCGGTGGAGATGGTCGTTATTATAACCGTCAAGCTATTCAAACTATCCTGAAAATCGCCGCTGCTAACGGTATCGGTAGAATCCTCGTGGGAACCGATGGTATTGTCTCCACTCCCGCTATTTCTGGGTTAATTCGCGAAAATAACGCTTTTGGCGGTATTGTTCTCTCCGCTAGTCATAACCCCGGCGGTCGAGAGGGGGATTTTGGCATTAAGTACAATGTTACTAACGGTGGACCGGCCCCGGAAAATATCACCGATGCAATTTATGCCGAGACTAAGGTGATTAGCAGTTATAAAATCCTCTCAGGGGCCGATATTAACCTCGATCGCCCCAGTTCCTTTAAACTGGGAACTATGGATGTGGAAGTGATCGATGGGGTCACTCCCTACGTCAAAATGATGGAAAAGATTTTTGATTTCGATCGCATTCAAGCCTTACTCACTTCTGGTAAGTTTAAAATGTGCATGGATTCTCTCCATGCGGTGACGGGTCCCTACGCTTATGCTCTATTTGAACAGCGTTTAGGCGCGCCCAAGGGTACAGTATTAAATGGTATTCCCTTAGAGGATTTTGGTGGTGGTCATCCCGATCCTAACCTAGTCTATGCCCATGATCTGGTGGAAATTCTCTTTGGTCAAGAGGCTCCGGATTTTGGGGCTGCTTCCGATGGAGATGGCGATCGCAATATGATCCTCGGTCAGAATTTTTTTGTCACCCCCAGTGATAGTTTAGCTGTACTAACTGCCAACGCTCATCTAGTACCGGGCTATCAAAATGGTATCACGGGAGTGGCGCGATCGATGCCCACCAGTGCGGCGGCCGATCGAGTAGCGGCTAAACTGGGAATTGACTGTTATGAAACTCCCACCGGTTGGAAATTCTTCGGTAATTTGCTGGATGCGGGGAAAGCAACCCTTTGCGGGGAGGAAAGTTTCGGCACGGGTTCCAATCATATTCGCGAAAAAGATGGTTTATGGGCGGTTCTTTTCTGGTTAAATATTTTGGCAGTTAAAGGGGAATCTGTAGAGGAAATTGTTCGTAGTCATTGGCAAGAATTCGGTCGTAATTTCTATTCTCGTCATGATTATGAAGAAGTCGCCTTAGAACCGGCAAAAGAGATGATGGCACGTCTCCAGAAGCTGGTTTTAGACCTTAAGGGTAAACAATTTGGTAACTATGAAGTGGAATATGCCGATGATTTTAGCTATACGGATCCCGTGGATGGTAGTGTGAGTAAAAATCAAGGTATTCGCATTGGTTTTACTGATGGTTCTCGGATTATTTTCCGTCTATCGGGGACGGGAACTAAAGGAGCAACTCTCCGGGTTTATCTAGAAAGTTATGAACCGGACGCAAGTAAACACGATATCGACACCCAAAAGGCTCTACAACCCTTAATTGATTTAGCCGAAGAAATCGGTCAAATTCGTCAATCTACCGGACGGGAACAACCCACGGTTATTACCTAAAATCTAGGGATCAGCTATCAGTTTTTATCGGGGAATTTTTTGACCTGCTGACCACTGATAGCCCCTCCTTAATTACTTTCAGTAATTGCTTTGTGGTACAATTTCTGAATTCCCGTCACTAATTTATCTAACATCGATCGATGGCTATCATGAGTCGGATCGAAACTCTGCACTTTGGTTAATAATTTCGCTTCCTGTATATCCACGTCGTCATCGCTATAGATTAAAGTGCTAATCGATGCTAGTAGATCTTGATAGATTTCTGGACTAGGATTATCGCCTAAATAGGACTCTAACCATCGATAACATTCACCGGTTTTAACTGGTTTTAGTTCCGATAAGAGTGGTTTTATCTCCGGATCATCATCAAGTTTTTCCATCACAGCTACCTGTCGTAAATAATTTCTTTCTGATGGTTGAATGACACCATCAATCCAAGCAACACCGATGAGAATTTTCAGTAATTGTTTATTTTTCATCCCACACTTCCTTGACTAACTTAGCCATAAAAAAACCGTCTTGATTATGCCGATGGGGTAACACTTCGATCGCTCCCGTTTCTGTATAGTATTCTGAGAAAGATGAATTAGAGTCGGGAGTGGCCATTTTCCAATCGGGATGAGCGGCTAAAAACTGCTCGATCACTCCTTCATTTTCTAACGGATTTAAAGTACAGGTGGCATAAACTAAGATTCCCTTCGGTTTTACCCAAGTGGCAGCCGAGGCTAAAAGTTCCCCCTGTCGTTTAGCTAGTACAGGTAAATTTTCGGGTGTTTGTCGCCAACGTATATCAGGACGCTTGTGCAGGGTTCCCAATCCTGAACAGGGAGCATCGATTAGTACACGATCGGCGATGCCGCACCACTGGGGACGATCGCGACTATCCCCTAGATGTACTTCGATCGCTTTTAAGTCTAATCTTTTAATATTGGCTTCTAACTGTCGTAAACGGGATGCCGTTTGATCACAGGCTAATATTCTACCCCGATCGCCCATTAATTCGGCGATATGAGTGGTTTTTCCCCCTGGTGCCGCACAAGCGTCGATAATTGTCTCTCCGGGCTGGGGATCGAGTAGATAAGTGACTAATTGGGCGCTAATATCCTGTAGGGTGTAATTTCCGGCTCGAAATCCCTCTAAACGCTCAATATTGCCTAAACCAGAGGTTAAACGGCAAGCTAGAGGTAATTTAAGATGATTAAAAGTTATATTGGCTGATTCTAACTCATTTTCTAGGGCTTCTAGGCTAGTTTTCAGGGGATTAATCCGAATATCAAGGTCAGGAGAGCGATTAAACCATTGACAAAGTTGTTCCGTTTCCGCAACACTAAAGCGATCTAACCACAATTGCACCAACCAATCGGGGAAACTGTGGAGAATACCCAATCTAGAAGCGGTATTTTCTGGCAAAATTAAAGGATCGTCGCCATTAGCAGTTAAACGGAGATATTGCCGCAGCATTCCGTTAACCACCGCCGCTAATTTGCCTAAATGACTGATTTTAGTTAATTCTACCGCCGTATTCACCGCCGCTGATGGGGGAATCTGGGATAGATAACGCAGTTGATAAAGACCAATATGGAGAATTCGCCGTAAATCCGGGGGTTGCTGGGCCGCGGTTTTTTTCCCCAGGCGATCGAGCAGCCCATCCAGAGTTCTTTGTCGGCGCATTATACCATAAACAATCTCCGTTGTCAAGGCTTTGTCAAGACAATTTAAGGAACTAGCGGACAAATGGCGATCAAGAGCGCGATCGGGATAAGCGGAGGAGCGATCGATATCCCGTAAAATCAGCAAAGCCAGCTGACGAGCATTATTCATGCAGTTTCTAGACGATTGCGGAGGAATTGGCGTAAAATAGTCAGCGCCGGAATCGGGATTTCGTGACCCATATTTAACTCATGATATTCAACGTTAACCCCCAAACCAAGCAGTAAATCCCTGGCTTGACGAGCTATGGCGACAGGAACGACGGTATCCTGCTTACCATGAACAATTAAGACATTTTGTGGTCCTTGGGGATGGGGTTCACCGTGCAGATAACCACTCAAGGAACCCAATCCCGCCAAGGGTAAAGATAAACCCACATCCAGCGTCATCGCTCCCCCTTGGGAAAAACCGGTCAAAAAAGTCCGCTCTAGGGGAATACCGGTAGTTGCTTCTAGGGAAATAATCCAATCGTGCAACTGTTGACGACTAGCGACTAAACCTTGATAATCGGAGGTTTCTAAAGCATACCAGGCGCGTCCCCCCGGCACTTGGGGATGATCAAAAGGAGCATTGGGAAACAAAAATTGACAATCAGCTAGATCCAGCATCGATGCAAGGGGGGCCAGATCCATGGCATCTGCACCCCAACCGTGCAGCATGATCACTAGATAGCGAGCGGGATTTTCCGGGGAAGGGGGAATGACAATCGGGTTAAAAGACAGAGTTTTTTCCTCGCAATTCTTTTTTTTCTCTATTCTATAGCGATTTTCCCGCCAGTGAGATGGGTGTTGGGGAGTCTTTTCAGTGATCACTGATTAGTAACCAGTAATCAACACTGTTCGACCGTTCCGGTTAAATAGCGGATGGTGATTCGGTAGTAAGTAGTCGGACATAAGTTTTCGCTGCTGTATAAAGTTTTGTAAATAGGGTAGAAGGCTGTATGCAGCAGCGAAAACCGCCTATTTTACATTCTTTAACATAGTGTTGTTTATTTATAGCGTTTCCTGTTCACAAGAGGTACATTATCAATCCTGAAAAGCTTAATCAACAAAGGTTAAAGTGTGCCTCGCAGATGCGAGAACCGCTATATGTCCGACTACTTATAAGAGTATTGATGTAACAATTTTGACAATTAATAAATGAAAAAAAGTCTTTAAAAAATCCTTTTTAAAATCGGGAAATAAATGACGAATCCTAAAAGCTGAGAAATAGCTAATTCTAGTTTCAACTGCTACTCCAATAATTATCGAAGCAAACACAAAAGACCACCGATGTCCTTCCACAAATTTCTGTATTTCACTAGAAAGGTCGGTGGCAGCAGTTGTCTGAGAATCTACCAAAAATAGGTAATGGGTGAATGAACTGAAAAAAGGAAACTTATCTAATTCCGTTAGAACCTGACTACAAAATACCATTTACCCTCAGCCAACGAGTTTTCCAAGTGGGAGTAAAGATTTTGTAGTTTTCTTGTTCACTAACTGAGATATAGCCTTTTTCCGCTAGTTTTTCTAATTTATCTTGTAAGTCAGCTTCTCCAATTCTATCTGTTTCAATTTCAAAGCTCAAGGCAGTGGCAGCCCTAACTTTGAGTAAATCAGATAAAAGAGACTTCTCCGCGGAGGTTAAATAATAGGTATCAGTTGTTTTAGCCATAAAATTCCAATAAATTTAGGAATGTTGCTGAGGGGTATAAACCAAATTAGATAAAACGTCAATCAAGTCAGATGGACATGAGCCTAGTTCATGTCTGTACTGATTATAGTATTGGTAGAGGCGTATAGCGTACGCCCTTTCTTTGTTAAGTAGGTGGGTGGAATTAAATATAAGATGAACGTAGGTTGGGTTTCATGCTTCAACCCAACCCCCGCATGGGTTACGCTACCGCTAACCCATCCTACAAATAATTGTGCCTCCCGACTTATTCCTTGTCGAATATTTTTATGGCTTGAATCACAATTTCGAGAAGATCCACAAATTTTGGTTTGGCTTCTTCTTGGACTCCATCTCCCCAGAAAGGGAGCAATAGGCCTACGGTGATGAAAGCTATAGATAGGCATTTTTTCACGGAACGCATGGTGGTTGATCCAGAATATATTTTGCATTCTTAGTGTCGGCTATCAAAGCATGAGTCTATATCTGATATACAAATATAATTTGTCTGACCTTTATTTGAAGACTAAGTTGTATCTGAATCTATAGGTTCTGATAGAACAATTTAAAATGTCTGAGATATGTCTGAGTTTTTGGCGATACGTTTGAGTAAATGTCTGAGATACGTTTGATTTATTTGAGATAAGATTAGGTTGTCATTCATTTTTCAATAATCTTGACGGTTATGGGGCGATCGCTTAAAGTAAAATCAGAATATATCCCTAGAGTCAAACAAGCAGTTAAACGCAATAGTTACGCAACTCAACAGCTGCTTGCTGAGGAGTTAGGGTTAGCAAAATCGACTGTTAGTCTTTTTCTTAACGGTAAATCGATTAGCAATCTTAATTTTTATGAAATTTGTCAAAAATTAGACCTTGATTATCGAGAAATCGCTGACTGGGATGAGTTGGAGGAAACACCGGCTGCCATGTCTGAGGATGAGGGAGAAAACCGGGCCGCGGATTTGTCCAAGTATGTTGAACGTCCTCCAGTGGAACAGCTTTGTCTGGAGACGGTGAGTCAAGCAGGTTCATTGTTGCGGATTAAATCAGCTAAGGGGATGGGTAAAACCCTATTAGTCGATAGAATTTTGATTCAAGTTGACAAAAGAGAGTATAAAACCGTCAGTTTGAGTTTTTTACAAGCAAGTAAAGGAATTCTCGGCGATTTAGACCGATTGCTCTCTTGGTTTGCTTTGATTATTTCCAAGAAATTAGGGTTAGCAAATCTCTTTGAAGAAAAATGGCAAGAAGGATTAGGAATTTATAGCTGTACTGCCTATTTTGAAGATCATTTGCTCAAAAAGCTGGATAAACCCCTAATTTTAGTTTTAGAGGAGATAGATAGTCTCTTTGTTTATGCAAGCGTTGCCGACGATTTCCTTAGTTTATTTCGTCTTTGGCATGAGGATGCAAAAAATAATAATACTTGGCAAAAGTTACACTTAATTATCACCTATTCCACAGAAAATTATGTTCCTGCTGACCTGAATACATCTCCTTTGAATGTGGGAACAGAAATCCTGTTACCTGATTTTACTCCAGAACAGGTCTTGACTCTAGCCAATAAATATCAGGCTAACTTGGGAAAAGATGAACTGCAAAAAATAATTAATCTTGTTGGGGGACATCCCTATTTAATCCAAAAAGCGCTTTATGCAATTACCCAAAAACAGCTGTCTTTAGCAGATTTTGAACAGACAGCAGCCACGGAAGCGGGAATTTATGGGGATCATTTACGAGGACATTTGCTAAACTTACAAGAACATCCAAACCTAGCAGCAGGAATGAAAAAGGTTGTAGAGTCGTCTTCTCCCGTTGATTTAGGTGCAACAATTAATTGGCAACTTCATAGTTTAGGATTAGTAACCTTTGTGCAGAATGCTGTTCAACCCCGTTATCCACTATACAGCGACTATTTTAGGTATCGCTTATCCGCCTAAAATCCGATATATTGAGTTAAACTGTTGTACATCTAAATCTGATATTCGTTTTCACCTGTTCCCCGTTCCCCCATCGAACCCAGAACTTTAAATGCGGACTAGCTTAGGGACAGATAACCTTTGATTAAATTATTCATCGAACTTAACCAATCAGACAAATTGCTAATTTTAATCCTATGGCGACCAATTTTTATCATGTTGGAGGCAGCGTCCCCCTAGATGCACCTAGTTATATCAAGCGGGAAGCAGATGATCTATTTTATAACTATCTAAAAAATGGACAGTATTGCTATGTGTTGAATTCCCGTCAGATGGGAAAATCAAGTTTGTGGGGACAGACACAAAAACGACTGCAAGAGGATAATATTGATTGTGCTACCATTGATTTGAGTAGTTCAGGAAAAAACATATCCGAAGATATTTGGTATCGAGTATTATTTGAGCAACTGGTTAAACGATTTGATCTTTCTATTCGGGACAAACAGCAAGCTTGGTGGAATGAACGAGAGTATAAATCACCTATTAATCGTCTTGATCAATTTGTTGAGGAAATTCTCTTAAAGGAAGTATCCCGACCTATTGTTATCTGTTTCGATGAAATTGATAGCGTTCTGAGTTTAAATTTTTCCACAGATGCTTTCTTTGTTGGCTGCGTAGCTGTCATGAAAAACGTCCTCATAATAGGGATTACCAACGTCTAACCTTTTGTATGTTAGGGGTAGCGGCAGTTTCTAACTTTATTCAAGATAATTATCGTAGTCCTTTTAATATTGGTCAAGATATTCGATTATCTGGATTTACTATAAAGGATGCCAGAAAACTGGCCGAGGGATTGCAGGACAAAGTTCCCAATCCACAAGGGGTTTTAGAGGAGGTTATAGAATGGACAGGTGGACAACCATTTTTAACTCAAAAAATTTGTCATTTAATCTCCACATCTCGCACTGGATTTGGCGGGGAATCCCCAGTAAACCCGATTAATGTCGGCGATTTTATCCAGTCGCAAGTAATTAGTAACTGGGTATCTCAAGATAGTCCAGAACACCTAAAAACTATTCGGAATCGTTTATTAAATAACCGTGTCACGGGTAGAAGAATGCTGAAGCTTTACCAAGAAATTTTAAGAAATGGTGAAATTCCCGATGATGGTAGTCCCGACCAAATAGAATTACGCTTGACGGGATTGGTAGTTCAAGACCAACAAAAGTTAAAAGTTTATAATAAGATTTATAGAAATGTTTTTAATGAAACTTGGGTGACAACGGAATTAAATAAAATACCTCCATACATTGACAAGTACGAAGTTTGGTTAAATTCAGGGGAAGATGCCACTAAACTTCTTTCTGATCAAGATTTAGAAGAAGCTTTAAAATGGAGTGAAAATCAAGATATTAATGAGTCAGAAAAGCGTTTTTTAGAGTTAAGTGAAATCGCCGCCAAACGAAAAGCACAGATAGCACGTCAAGGGCAAGCATATCAACTGGCTGAAGAAAAATTAACGCCCGAATTTGAAGAGAATCAAAGAGCAGCTTTAATTGAGGAAATTCTAGCTTGGACGAGTGGTAACTTGGAGTTAACAGAAATAGTTATTCGTTTGCTAATTGACAATAAAAACGAGTTACGGGAAGGACAAGAAAAAACAAAAATTGAACAATTGATTCAGAAATATATTGTAGAAAATTGGTTACAAAATAAAGCGGCAGCCCATCTCCAGAAAATACAAAACAGTCTCTTAACTCCTGATAAAAATGTTAGGTCAACATTAGAAATATATCAAGATATTTTGCAGGGGAGAGTATTTGCTGATAACAAACTGGAAAAATTGGCACTTCAGCAAGCTGAATTAGTGATTAAAAATGATGATTATCTAGAAGTGACTAATCGAATTTATAAAGAGGTATTTAATGTTCAATGGGTTAGACAAGAACTAGAAAAATTAGTTGAGGTGGAAAATTCTCCTGCTGATTTAACTAAAGTGTTATCTTTCTTGGCACTATTAGGTTTTATTGGATTTACTTTCTGGTCATTCAAGACTCCTGAACAGACTCCTAATGTCGTGGTGACACCTTCACCTAGTATTCCAGAAATTTGTACTAAACGAGATTTTAATATTACCTTAGAAAAGAATATTCAACAACTGCAAGACTTGAAAAAGAAACAAGGTAATCAGTTTCCTGACAAGTGTGGGACTCAATTAAATGAATTAAGGTTAATTCAGCAAGCAATAGGACTAGCTGCCGATAATTTTGTCGCTGATGTGCCGGGTAGAGAAGGTGCTTTTGAAATTTTGTGCAAAATCCCGCCAACTTCTGATAACTTTAAAGAAGCTCAATTTTGGGCAAAACGTTGGTATAATGACAGAGCTTGGAAATCGGATATCGATCGAGCTTTGCAAGATAATCCAGATTGCCAAAAACTTATTAAATAAACATTAATTTTTCAATCACTAAATACCCCATCACCACCTTTTAATTCCTCGGATAATGATACCCGGATTCCTTCCCTTCCCCGTGACCAAAATAGGGAGAATATTTGAATAATATTGAAGGATTGACTCCTTCTAACAGGATAAAAATTAACCTGTGGGTTCTTTTGACGTAAAACAATTGCTTGCATACAATAGAGGACATTGCCAATCATGAGCCAGAGAATTAAACTAAAAATAAAGGTAAATGCCATAACTATAATCCATCCAAAAACTTGAAAAAAAACTTGAGATAGCCAATTATCCTGTGTTAATCCATTGGCGAATTCTCCCGCATCTTTGGTACTAAAGAAACCCACCGCCATTGTTCCCCAAAAACCACAAAAAAGATGTACTGGAATTGCTCCCACTGGATCATCAATCACTTTAGTTTTAATTAAAAATTCTTCTCCTAATAAGACAATAATGCCACTAATGCCACCAATGATAATAGCTGATTTGATATTAACATAACCTGAGGATGCCGTAATCCCCACTAATGCCCCTAAAATGCCATTAATAATTGTGGATAAACTGGCTTTGCGGCCAATTAAAGGATTAAGAATTAATGCCAAAACTCCTCCCGTGGCAGCGGCAATCATCGTGGTGGTAATTGCCATGGGGACATCATTCAAATTTACCGCCGAACCACCATTAAAACCAAACCATCCTAACCAAAGAATTAAACAACCAAGAGTTGCAAACCCTAACTGATGGGGAGCAAAATTTCCTCTTTCTTTTTCTTCATAACTATCGGTTTTGCGATTATAACCAAAGCGTCCATCCCTCGGTTTTAGTAACCAAGCACCCACTAATCCGGCCATTCCTCCCACCGAATGCACCACCGTTGAACCGGCAAAATCTCGAAACTTAAATAAGTTATATAACCATCCTTCTGATGACCAAATCCAATGTCCTGTAAGAGAATAAGAAAAAGCGACTAAACAGAAACTAAATAGCAAAAATGCCCAAAATTTAACTCTTTCTGCCACTGCTCCCGATACAATGGTCGCCGCAGTTCCCGCAAAAGTTAATTGAAAGAAAAATAAAGTAGCAATTGAACGACCTGGCCACACTTCTTGGAATTGACTGTATTGATTATTGGGGGTTAAAATTTCCAATAAAAATCCTGTACCACCAGAGAAACTATTCTTTAGTGCAGATGTATCGCCAAACATTAAACCGAAACCAACCGTCCAATAAGCCAAGGCAGAAACACAGAAGACAATTAGGTTTTTAGCTAAGACATTAGTGGCGTTATTAGTACGACAAAAACCCGTTTCCAGCATGGCAAAACCCGCATTCATAAAGAATACTAAAGAGCCGGCTATTAACATCCAGAGATTAGCAACTAAATCCAGAGTAGAATTATTTAAATCTTGTGCTGTGACTTTGCCTACACCGATCAACAGCATGACGATAAGAGAGAAACAAAAAGATAGGATATTACGCAAACGCGGGCGATATTCTAGAAAAGATAATAATCGATTCATCGGCTATAAGTCTCATGGGCAATTTCCCCTTTATAGTAATTGATTTAATCCCCTATCGTTCACTCACAACTGCTTTTTTTCTGATCCAGATAGCGAGAATTGTCAGGAAAAGTAAACCCATCACTCCCGCTAAAGGATTTTTATCGATTCCAGTTAACCAATCGGGAACAGTACCAGTGTATTTAATTAACTGGCCGACGTTTAATATATAGTATGCCCAGATTAAACCCGCGTGCAGACCGATACTTTTACCCAAACTACCACCACAAGCGCGTTTTGCCCAACCGAGAATTAATCCTAGCAAGACTAAGGCAGGAAATTGGGGAAAAGTGCGGATAATTTCGGCTAAAGGTTTAATAAAGTGAGCAAGAGCGAAAATTAAGGCACTAATCACTAGAGCGATAGCGGGACGATAATCCTTTTCTAATTCTCCCAGTAACCAGCCCCGAAATAGCAATTCTTCAGCAAAACCCACCGCTAAAGCGACTAAAAACCCCTCCAGGATGATTTTGCCGATTTGGGGATTTGCGGGTAAGAAATTTAACCAACCTAGGAACGCTTGGGACAGAAAAAGCGAGAAAGTGAAAAATAAACCGATCGCTAACCCGTTAATTAACTCGATCGGCGTTTTTCTTCGCCAAATCAACCCATAATCGGCTAATCCCTCATCACCATAAATTGTCCGTCCCCACCAATGGGATAACCCCAAAAATTCCAGATAGAGAACAGAAAGGGTCAAAATTGAGACCAGATTAGCATTAGTGGCAAAAAAGTGATAGAGGGGAAGTGCGATCGGCAACCAGAGAAAAAGTAAGAGCAAAATAAAAATTCCCAGTCGCAGGGGGACTGGGTAAGTGGCAATTACCCGTAATCTTTTATTCATCGGGTTCGATACTGCTGGTTAAACCTTTATTTTTCAAGGTTTCACAGTAAAATTCCGCGTGTTCTTGGATGCAGGTAATCACCAAGGCCGTACCATTAGTGTGCGCTTCCATCATGATATCGACTGCTTGGGGTTGCGTCATACCGGCGATCGTTTGCATTAAACTCTGAACCACATACTCCATCGAGTTAAAGTCGTCATTGTGGAGTAAAACGCGATAACGCGGTGCTGGTTTACGGATTGTCGCTGTGGAACGCTTTTCGATGACTTCTGTGGACACCGTTTCTCTCCTTTGAATCTATATCACAAATACAGGTCAATTACTAATGATCATAATCAAAATTTCCAGATTGAGCTAGGCTTTTTCGGTGATCCGTGAGGGGTTGGGTGTTGGGGAGTGGGGGGCAGCCAAAGGAATGACATTTCTAGATAGATAGATCATAATTGAATTAATTGGCTAATTTAAGCTTATTTTCCCATGGCTACTGACGAATTACAAAACCTCGAAGAGAATATTCAGCGCTTAAAACAACAATTAGCGGGAAAGCGAAACACTTTAGTTACAATCGCACCGGAAGAACAAGTTAGGATCGAGCAGCAGATCGAAGATTTACGCCGAAAAATTCGGGATTTTGAACGAGAAAAATGGGATTTAATCGCCAGCGACAGTCAAGAAGCGTCCTTTCCTGATGCCGAGGTAATGGTAGCAGCAATTATCACAGAAGTGACAGCAATTACCACAGAACCACCCGATCAACTTGCTTCTCCACAAATCTTAGAATTATTAAACCAAATTCTGGCTAAACTCAATCAACCAGAGCGATCGGCAGCAGCCAAATTAAAAGCGGCCCTATCTACTATACCTCCTTTTGTTTCCTTCACCTACGAAGCGGAATTAGATACTGAGTCAACTTTTAGGCGTTATTTTCCCACATTTAATCGTGCGATTGCAGGGGTGAAAAATCGGCTAAAAAAGTAAGTATTCCCTCTAAAAGCTTGGCCAGTATCGATCGGACAATTAATATTAGTCAATCAGGAATTGGTAATACACAGAACAACATCTTTAATCTGTGAAAGGTAAACCCAGTAAATGTTATCATTGAAAATAGTTATTATCAAAGACAAGAGGTAATTTATGTCAGAATCGCAAGCGGAAGCGTTAAAACCAATATTAAAAGAGTTACTCTATGAGTTATTAATACAAGAAAAGGATTTACTAAAAGAGTTAATTTATGAAGTGCTGGAAGATACGGCTATGGCTAGGGCAATTCAAGAGGGAAAAGATAGTAACAATGTCAGTCGTGATGAAATTTTGACTCTGTTAAAAGAATAAGAGATGAATATTGAATTTCGTAAAAGCTTTCAGACAGATCTACGCCATCTCAAAGATCGTAAAATTAAGCGACAAATTCAGGCAATTATTGAGGAGATAGAATCAGCCAAGAGTTTAACCGAGTTGCGTAATGTCAAAGCGATTCAAGGGTATCGAGGATGTTATCGCATTCGGATTGGGGATTATCGTCTTGGTTTATATTTAGAGCAAGATATTGTCGCCTTGGTTCGTCTTCTACACCGAAAAGAAATGTATCGTTATTTTCCTTAAAAACCTCATTAATATTAATTTTATATTAGATTTATTTTGAGCAAAGATAATTATTTTTAGAGAGAATTAAAAATGAAAATTAATATTGAGCAAGATGGAACTGATAACAATCAAAATAATACTTTTAATCTGAGTATTCCCGAACCAAAAGAACGTCAAGCTGTCCCTAGTAATGTGGGCAAAAGTACGGTTAATTTTGTCGGGAGGGAAGATGAGTTAACCTTAATTCATCAGCAATTGCAAACAGAACAAGGGGTGATTGTTTGTGCAGTGGAAGGGTTAGGGGGAATAGGAAAAACCGCTTTAGCTTTGGAATATGCGAAACGATACCAACAGGAATACGCGGCACAATATTGGTTATCCTTGCGACTATCGGGTTTAGCAGAAGAAATAGTTAAATTAGCCGGTTCCTATCTATAACGGTTCTCACATCTGTGTGGCACACTTTAACCTTTGCTGATTAAGCTTTTCAGGATTGAGAATGTACCTCTTGTCAACAGGAAACGCTATATCTTTACCAGAAATATTGAAAAAAGAATCTTTAGAAAAACAAGTGGACTGGTATTGGCAAAATTGGCTACCTAAGCAGGGAAAATTATTATTAATTCTCGATGATGTCCCCAATATCGACAGAATTCCCGATCGAATGTTACCAAAAGATTCTAGGATTAAGATATTAGTCACCACTAGGGAAAGGTGTCTTAGTCCGGAATTTGAGTCTATAGCTTTAGATGTTTTACCCTTAGATAAATGTGTAGAGTTATTAACCAAAATTGTTGGTACTGCTAAAGTTGAGCAAGAAAAAGCTTTAGTAGAACAGATTTGTCACGAAATTTTAGGAAACTTAACCTTAGCAGTGGAGTTAGTGGGGGAATATTTAGCGAAAAATCGTCATTTAAAGTTTAGCCATTTACGGGATAAATTAAATTTAGCTCATACTGCTTTAACTAAGGAAAGAAACCACAGAGATTATGGACATTTAGGGGTAGCAGCCGCAATTAAAATCAGTTGGGATGATTTAAGTTCTGTTTGTCAAAAAGTGGCAATGCTGTTGAGTTTATTTGCACCAGTGGCTATTGCTTGGACGTTGCTAGAAGATACGGCAAAATCCACGGAAATTACCGAAAGCGAACTAGAAGAAGCACGGGGACAATTGGATAATTCTCATCTGATGCAACCCGTGGATGAGGACTATTCTTTTTATCGGATTCATCCCCTCGTGAGAGAATTTTTTCAACGGCAATTACAGGAAATTCCTGAGATAAATTCTCGTTATCGATGCGCTTTTGTGGAAACTTTGTTAACTATTGCCGGAAATATCCCGCAAACCCCCACAAGGGAGATTATTGCAGCGGTAACTCCCGCAATTCCCCATCTGCAACTTGTCAGTCAAACAATGTTAGATGATATTCCCAACCCGGAAGATAATTTAATTTTGGTGTTTCTTGGGGTAGCTTTGTTTTATAAGGGACAGGGAGAATATAATTTAGCAGCAGTTACCTTCACAAAATGTTGTGAAGAAATCCAATCTCGCTTAGGAGAAAACCATCCCCATGTTGCTACCAGTCTCAATAATTTAGCAGGATTATACTGCTTCCAAGGCAGATACACAGAAGCGGAACCCTTGTATAAGCACTCCCTTTCTCTGATAAAACAGCGATTAGGAGAAAACAATCTCATTGTTGCTACCAGTCTCAATAATTTAGCACTATTATACCAATGCCAAGGCAGATACATAGAAGCGGAACCCTTGTATAAGCTCTCCCTTTCTCTAAGGGAACAACTATTAGGAGAAAACCATCCCGATGTTGCACAAAGTCTCAATAATTTAGCCGTGCTATACGAATACCAAGGCAGATACGCAGAAGCAGAACCCTTGTGTAAGAGATGCCTTTCTCTGATAGAACAGCTATTAGGAGAAAACAATCTCTATTTTGCTACCAGTCTCAATAATTTAGCCGGATTATACTGCTTCCAAGGCAGATACACAGAAGCGGAACCCTTGTATAAGCGCTCCCTTTCTCTGACAGAACAGGTATTAGGAGAAAACCATCCCGATGTTGCTATCAGTCTCAATAATTTAGCGGAATTATACCGCTTCCAAGACAGATACGCAGAAGCGGAACCGTTGTATAAGCGCTCCCTTTCTCTAAGGGAACAGCGATTAGGAGAAAACCATCCTAGTGTTGCTAACAGTCTCAATAATTTAGCAAAATTATACGAATCCCAGGGCAAATACGCAGAAGCGGAACCGTTGTATGTGAGAGCTATTGCTATTTATCGAGAAAGATTAGGAGAAAATCATCCCCATACCCAAACAGCAACGGAAAATTTTATCATCCTGTTGTCGCGATTATCCGATGAAGAATTACAGCAAAGATTCCCCGATTAGACAGTTAATCTCTTAAAAAGTATCAGGTAAGTAAAAAAATATATATCTCCTTCCCCGGTTCTACCGGGAAGCGCTCAGTTTCCGGGATATCCTAACCAAGCTTCTCAATCTTCTAGTTCAGAAAAATCGAATAAAGCTGCTGCCTTCCTTGAAATACGCGCAAAAAAGTCCCGTACAACTGACAAAATTTTGTCTTTGCTCTGTATCTTTTATTTGCTTGACTTTTTGAGCAACTTGTGCTAGTAAATCTGGGAGCGAGTCTAAAAATAGGGTGTAGGCAACAGTATGTGATCGCCAATACCGAATTAGATTATACTTCATCTTTATGAAAAAAGCTGTATGAAGACAGGCACTGATGCAAAAGGGAGAATAAATAATCATTTAATAACCGGATTTAGGATATTGACCCTACCAGCCTAAAAATAGCAAAAAACCCGGCGGGAAAATTTCCCCACCGGGTCAAAAAGGCAAAAGTAAAGAATTATTTCTGATCAGCCTTTTTACTTGACTTATCACCCATTTTGTACTTACGCAAGAAGCGATCGACCCGGCCTTCCGTATCGATCATCTTCTGGGTTCCCGTATAAAAAGGATGATTACCCGACCAAACCTCCACATGAATTTCTGGTTTGGTCGAACCCACCGTCATCACCAGTTCACCATTACAGATCACCTTAGCTTCCGGATACCAAGTAGGATGAATTTTTTTCGGCATAATAAACCTCTCTATTAACCTAACGTTTCGAGTATTGAGGCGCTTTGCGCGCTTTGTGAAGACCGTATTTTTTCCGTTCCTTCGCCCGGGGATCCCGAGTCAGATAACCTTCACTCTTGAGGGGAGGACGATTTTCCGGCGCTAATTGACATAAAGCTCTAGCGACACCCAATTTCACCGCGTCCGCTTGGCCGGTCAAACCACCGCCCTCGGCCTTAACGATGATATCATACTCGTTTTCCAGTCCCAAAGTCTCCAGAGGAGCCTTAATCGTCTGGATATAGGTGGGAATGCGGTTAAAATGGGTTTCTCCATCGCGACCGTTAACGGTAATGGCCCCCGTCCCCGGCACGAGACGCACGGAAGCGACCGCCGATTTGCGTCGTCCCGTTCCCCAATAAACTACCTTATTTTTACTGTCCGTGGCTTGCATTGACTTAATTTCCTCCTGCGGGAATCGTATTAATCGCTAAAACTTCCGGTTGTTGTGCCTGATGGGGATGTTCCGCACCGGCATAAACTTTCAGTTTCGTGAACAATTTCCGACCTAAGCTATTTTTCGGGAGCATTCCCTTAACAGCGTGTTCGATAATCCGTTCGGGAATGCGTTTTTGCAGTTTATCGAAGCTTTCTACCTTCATACCACCCGGTCTGCCGGAGTCGCGGCGATAAACTTTCTGTTGGCGTTTTTTGCCCGTCACCGTCACTTTTTCAGCGTTAATAACAATGACAAAATCCCCCGTATCCAGATGGGGGGTGAAGGTGGCTTTATTTTTGCCCCGTAGAATCATAGCGATCTCGGTGGCCAGACGACCTAGACGCTGATCGGCCGCATCAATGACGTACCATTTCTGCTCTAGAGTCTCTAAATTTGGTAGAGGTGTTTTGTTCATGGTGAGTTTGCCTTGGTTTACAAAAATAATTTTTTTTATTGCCGACCTGGGTGTTGGGGTGTTGGGGTGTTAGGGTGTTGGGGTGTTGGGTTTTAGTTGAAATTCCCCTATTCCCCCATTACCCTATTCCCCTATCCCCTCTGCTCGGAAATAATAAAGAGGCTGAGTCTCGAACCAGACGCTATCGGCAAAGGGAAAATCGGCGTAACCCACCCGCAGTAAACATAGTCCTTTAGCTGGTGCGGCGTATTTGACCAATTCTCGGCGCTGATTGACCCAGATGTCGGTAAAGTTTTCTAGCGATCGCTCACCAGTTCCCACCTCCACCAACATTCCCACCAATAGGCGCACCATCCCGTACAAAAAGCCATTGGCTTGAATTTCCATCTGTACAAACGGCCCTTGACGGTAGCATTCCACCCCTTGTACTTCTACCCAGGAATGGTCACGACTAGAGTTAGCACGGTGAAAGGCGGCCAGATGGTGCTTACCCAATAGGGGCTTTAAGGCCCTAGCCATCAAATTGGCATCGAGGGGACGATGGTAGTAGTGCCAACTAAAGGGGCTAACAAATAGATTGGGGATGGGGTCGGTATAGAGGGTGTAACGATAACGTCGCCAGAGGGCCGAGAAACGGGCGTGCCAGCGATCGGGAACCCGGGCCGAGGCCCGAATGACGATATCTTCATCTAGCCGAGCATTGAGAACCTTGGCCCAATGGGAAGGTGGGATCGGACTCTGCTGCTCGAAATGGGCAACTTGGGCGGCGGCGTGAACACCGCTATCGGTACGTCCGGCCCCGTGCAGAGTGACGTCATGACCGAGAATATCGGCCAGAGCCTTCTCGATTTCTTCCTGCACGCTCCTGTGATGGGGTTGCCGTTGCCAACCGTGGAAATTAGTTCCCACATACTGGATAACTAGGGCGATCCGCGACTGGTGGCAAGCTGTCATCTTTACATCAGTTCGATAATCGCCATGGGGGCATTATCCCCGCGACGGCGCAGGGTACGCACGACCCGGGTATAACCGCCGTTACGACCGCCATAACGGGCTTGTGCGCCTTCAAAGAGGGCGTGAACCAGTTGTTTATCGTAGATGTAGCCCATAGCTTGGCGACGGGCGCTCAGGGAACCGTCTTTAGCTAGGGTGATAATGTGGTCTACCTCTGCTCGCACCGCTTTCGCTTTCGCTAGGGTGGTGGTGATCTGACCGTGGCGAATTAGCTGGGTGGCCAAGCTGCGCAGCAGTGCCTTTCTTTGGTCAGCCGGCAGACCCAATTGAGGCACTTTACATCGATGTCTCATGGTATTTTCCTGGAATTGGGTTTACTTGCTTTTTTCTTGGGGTAGGGTGATGCCTAACCGTTTTTGTAGGGCTTCAATGACTTCTTCAGCCGATTTCTGCCCAAAGTTTTTGATTTCTAAGAGATCTTCTTGGCTGTAATCGAGGAGGTCGGCTACGGTGTTGATCTGCGCTCGCTTCAGGCAATTGTAGGCGCGCACGGATAATTGTAGTTCCTCGATCGGAATTTGGTTTTCTTGGTTGATCTCTTGGTCGTCAAAGTTACCGGAAGATTCGAGGGCGTTGAGATCCTTGAGCGGGTTAAAGAGATTAACTAGCATATCGGCCGCTTGGGAAAGGGCTTCTTTGGGGTTAATGCTCCCGTTTGTCCAAATTTCCAAGAGCAGACGATCTCTAGCTTGACCGCTTTCGGAACGGATATCTTCGACGCTGTAGTTGACTTTGGTTACGGGCATAAAAATCGAGTCGATTTGCAGAAAGTCTAGCGAAGTGGCTTCTTCTTTACTGCGATCGATCGCCCGGTAGCCTTTGCCTTTTTCCACGCGAAATTCCATCTCTAGCTTCGCCCCTTCGGCTAGGGTAGCGACGTACTGATTGCGATCGACTATCTCGACTTCTGAGGGTAAATCGAATTGTGCCGCCACTACCGTCGCCGGTCCAGTTGCCACTAAACGCCCGATCTGGGTTTGATTGGTGTAGCTTTTCAGGATGATTTCTTTCATGTTGAGCATGAGTTCCATCACGTCCTCGCGTACTCCCTGGACGGTGGCAAATTCGTGATTGACTCCCGCGATCCGCAGGGCCGTCACGGCCGCCCCTTCCAGATTGGAAATGAGAATCCGTCTCAGGGCATTACCTACGGTCGTACCCTGGCCTCTTTCCAGAGGCTCTAGTACAAATTTACTGTACTGACTCTGATTCTTGTAAGTTTTTGCTTCTACACACTCGATTTGAAATTGCGCCACCGATTGACCTCCCTTGTTCAGTTATCAGTTATCAGTTATCAGTTATCAGTTTTCTTAGCGTTCAGCATTTAACGTTCAGCGTTCAGTTTTTTGATCAGATGGTCTTTGACGACCCGATTCTCCTGCTGATGTGCGAAAAGCTAACGGCTGCCGGCCTCAAGATCCCTGTCACCTGAAAAAGCTGTTCACTGTTTACACTCTCCGGCGTTTGGGAGGACGACAACCATTGTGGGGGATGGGGGTCACGTCCCGAATCAGGGTGATTTCTAATCCTGCTCCTTGCAGGGCCCGGATTGCGGTTTCCCGTCCTGCCCCAGGGCCACTAACCATCACTTCTAGTTGACGCATTCCCTGTTCGATCGCTCGGCGGGCGGCGTTATCGGCGGCGGTTTGGGCGGCGAAGGGGGTTCCTTTTTTAGCTCCTTTAAAACCACTCGATCCCGCCGATGCCCAAGAGATCACATCGCCTTTGGTATCGGAGATCGTGACAATGGTATTGTTGAAGGTCGATTGAATGTGAGCGACTCCGGTAGGAATATTTTTCTTCTGTTTTTTTGGTCCGGTTTTTTTGGTTGGTCGCGCCATAGTTTTTCTTGATTGGGGGATATCGCAATGAATAAAAAATTATTTCTTGGAGGGGGCTTTTTTCTTCCCTGCCACTGTCACCCGACGACCGCGACGGGTCCGCGCATTGGTTCGCGTCCGTTGCCCGCGCACGGGTAATCCTAGCCGATGCCGACGACCTCGATAGGTGCCGATATCGGCGAGGCGTTTGATGTTCATCGCCTCCCAGCGTCTCAAATCCCCCTCGATTTGATAATTTGTTTCGATATAAGTCCGTAGCGCCGCCACGTCTTCATCGCTGAGATCCTTGACCCGAGTGTCAGGGTTAACACCCGTCGCAGATAAGACTTCTTGGGAACGCGATAGACCCACTCCGTAGAGGTAGGTCAGGGCGATTTCCACACGCTTATCGCGAGGTAGGTCTACACCAGCTATCCTTGCCACGCTTTTTCTTTCTCCCTATGAACGATTTTTTTTCCAAAAACGACTACAATTAACGGTAACGATTCTCTGCCCCAAGACAGTGACTTTGGTGGGTTAACCTTGTCTCTGCTTGTGTTTGGGGTTAGAACAAATTACCATGACTCGACCGCGCCGACGGATGACGCGGCACTTTTCGCACATTTTTTTGACAGACGCTCTAACTTTCATGCCTAACTATTCTGGCAACACTGCAAGCTTACTATTATATCAGATTTCTTTTACCCGTGTCACCTATTTTTTTAAAATAAATTTGGCCGCTTATTAGGCTTTTTGGCTTCTCTGCCCCTATTTGTCACTATTTTTTTTGATTTTTCAGGCGATAGGTAATTCTGCCTTTGGTTAGGTCGTAGGGGGTCAGTTCCACTTTGACTCGATCGCCGGGGAGGATTTTGATATAATTACGGCGGATTTTGCCGGATATATGGGCTAAGACGTTGAAACCGTTATCTAAATCCACCCTAAACATGGCGTTGGGCAAAGATTCGGTGACGGTTCCTTCCATTTCAATTAGATCTTGTTTAGACAAAGTTAATTCCTCAATTTCACTAGAGACAATTTAACGACAGGCAGCAGCAACCGTGCTGTTAGCGCAATTTCCCCAGTATAGCTTATCAGTGATCACTGATCGGATGTGAGTTTTCAGTTCACTGATTACCGTTTACCGATCACAGCCAAAAAGCTCCCGACACCATATTCGGTCAATATGGCATAAATTTATGGTTTTATGAAAGATTGAATCAATTCATCGCATTTTCACTACTATGAACGGACGAAAATCAAGTTAATTAGCTGGGTGTAATTAATTTGTAGATAGCCGTAGGACAAGATACCTGTACTACCTTACCAAGTCCTCGGTCGAAAGTTTTCATCATTAATAATCTCCACTGTATCCCCAGAAGGTTTAATCACAAATAGTCCTTTATTATAGGCATAACGGTCTATACCTTCGTCAATTTCAATACCAGCGACTGCACCGTAAGCTTGATAGTTTTTGTAATGGGGAAAAGCAATTTTAAAGCGAGTTAGTTTTTCTAAAAATTCATCCACATCATCTTTCGATAGTCGTGATTTACATTCCACCAAAACAACATCCGTATCATCAACGGCAAGGATATCAATTTCCATCGCAATACCTTGACGTTTAACCCTAGCGCGGGGATAAATTTCTTTAATATCAATACCTTTTTCCTGAAACAGTCGCAAAACCGCCGGTTGGACTAATTCTTCCACAAAGCGTCCCCATCGCGTAGTCAGGCTATTTACCGCACGGTTGGTTTGTTCTACTGTACGCTTCAGTTCTGCTATAGTGCGATCGCTTTCTAATTTGGCTTGCTCAATCTGGCGATCGCTTTCTAATTTGGCTTGCTCAATCCGGCGATCGCTTTCTAATCTGGCTTGCTCAATCCGGCGATCGCTTTCTCTTAAACGGCGATCAAACTCCTCAGCAGAAGTGCGGAACAATTGGTAAATATCTGCAATTGTTACTGATTCGCTCATCTTTTTTATCTAACCTCTATTCGGCTATTGTATCATAAATTTATGGTTTTGTGAAAGATTGAGGAACCAGGAAACAGTTTTCCGACCGGCAAGATGCCTATCCCACGGTGGAGCTAATTTCTCCCTGTGGAGGGCTGATTTTTTCTGTGTTAGAGTGATATTTGAGTGGTCCGAACACAGCTTCAAAAAGATATTGATCAGAAAAGTCATCATCAAGCTAGGGGTTTAAAGACTGATTTAAGCCAATTGTTTTTATTAGTAAATATTTTACACAATTGATACCAGATAAGTGCCATGGCTCACCCGACTATTCTACGACAATTCGCCATTCATGGAGTTCGTATTCCACACAACCATTCTCGATTAAAGGATCGCGAACTATAATTGCTTGAGCTTCCTCAAGAGAATCGGCCTTAAATAATAACATTCCGCCGCCCCTTTCTGCCCAATAACCGGTTTTTGCTGCTCGTCCTTGGCTAATTAAATCACGCACATAGTCCTTATGGGCGCTGACATAGCGATCGAAGGTAGTTTTATCAACAATGCCTTTTTCTATCTTGACAAACCAGGGCATAAATTCTCAGGAGACTAGGACTGATTAACAACCCTATAATTATACCGATTAATCTTGGCATTCAATGGTGCAATGTAACAGAGCTATACAATGAGCTAGAGTTGTTGAAGATTGCTAGAATCGAGATAATATCTTCATTTCTCTACCTTGCTTGTCTCCATGAATCAACCCTAGGGGTCTCTATTTTTTATTGCGCTTTTGCCGCCGCCAGAAGTACAGGAAATTGCCACAAAAATCAAGTTAGAGTTTGCAGAAATTTACAATAGTCGTGCCGCCCTGAAATCGCCTCCCCACGTCACTCTCCAACCCCCTTTCCGGTGGAATTTAGGACAATTACCGGATTTAGAAAGATGTTTAGAGGAATTTGCCCGCTTGCACGCTCCTATTCCCCTAATTCTCCAGAATTTTGCCGCCTTTAAACCGCGAGTCATTTATATTAATGTCCAGAAAACCCCAGAATTATTAACCCTGCAAAAACGGCTTTTACAGCAGCTAGAATCTTCCCTGAATATCATTAATAATGCCTCAAAAAGCCGAGCTTTTGCGCCCCATTTAACCGTGGGCTTCCGAGATTTAACGAAAGATAATTTCTGGAAAGCTTGGTCAAAATATGCTAATCAAGAGCTATTTTTTGAGGTGATGATCGATGAAATTACCCTCCTAATTCATAACGGTAAGCACTGGGAAATTTATCGGCAATTTTCTCTATGAATCTAGACCCTTGCAGGTTTCTATCTAGGGTTTGCGGCAAAAAGTCTTTTAGTGGGGACAGGGTGTAGGGTGTGGGGTGTGGGGTGTGGGGTTTTAACCATTTTGAGGTGGTCAATTACCTAATTTTCAGGGAAAAAGTGCCTGAAATTTCCCCCCCGATCACTCCAATGTCAGGCACTTTTTGAGGTCAAAAAAGTCCAAAAGTGTTATCCGACAAGGTTTTTAGATTTATTCAACAGACCCTATCTACAGAGGAAGGGGTTCTATTGACACTCTGCGCGCTAAAGCGACGCAGATTCTAGCACAGAATTAGACCAAAATCTAATTCTGATGGGCATTGTCAAGATGCCTCTAGTAACTCTGCTCAAATCTAATTTAAGCATTGTCTTTACTTTTCTTAGAATA
>NZ_JADBRW010000204.1:0-3361 GCF_020247025.1 Microcystis sp. M109S1 | reverse complement strand
TTCTGTAATGGTTAATTCTTTAAAAGGGGTTTCTAGTCGCAGGTATGGACAAGCTGGCTATCCTAAACCCTATGGGAAAGATGCTCTTTGGTCTCCTAGTTATTTTGTTTCTTCTTTAGGAGGTGCAACCCTGGAAGTTCTTAAGTGCTATATTAAAGATCAAGAAAAGCCGTCGTTTTACGACGGGGTTTTAACCCAAATTTTCGATAAAATAGAGATAAATATTTCTGTAGTCACAAGATGCTAAATCTATTTAACTCGCTTTTTGGGCGTTATAACGAAAATATCAAGGCCAATGTGGAAATTTACACTTGGGCAACTTGTCCCTATTGTATTCGGGCCAAATGGTTGCTGGGTTGGAAAGGAGTAAAATACACCGAATACAAAATTGATGGGGATGAAAGCGCTCGTCAAGCCATGGCCGAACGGTCCAACGGTAAACGCAGTGTACCACAGATTTTTATTAACAATGAACATATCGGTGGTTGTGATGATTTGTATGCTTTGGATGGTCAGAAAAAATTAGATAATTTACTGGCTAAATGTGGGACTATCTAAAGTCTATTGACGAAAAAGCCTATGAGAAACATCGGCAATGGATGCAGTTAGCTTTAAATTTAGCGGCAACTGCGGGGGACCGGGGTGATGTACCTGTGGGAGCGGTTATCGTGGATAAACAGGGCAATTTAATCGCTAAAGGGTCTAATTGCAAGGAAAAACACCGTGATCCCACCGCTCACGCCGAAATTCTGGCGATTCGTGCCGCTAGTCAAGTTTTAGGCAATTGGCACTTAAATGATTGTACCCTCTACGTCACCCTCGAACCCTGTCCCATGTGTGCCGGGGCAATCATTCAGGCTAGGCTAGGATTATTAGTGTACGGTGCTGACGATCCGAAAACAGGAGTTATCCGCACTGTGGCTAATTTTATTGATAGTCCTTTTTCTAACCATCGTTTACCAGTAATTGCGGGAATTTTAGCCAAGGAATCGGGGGAATTATTACAAACATGGTTTGAGAAAAAAAGATGAGAGACATTCGAGTAATTATCGGGACGGTTGATAAATTTTGCTAAATTTATCAACTTGTTGCCTTAGAAAAGACAAAAAAAATAACCCATGATTAAAAGCTTTCGATGTAAAGATACAGAAAAGCTTTATAATAAGCAGTTTGTTAAAAAGTTTTCTGGGATTGAACGATTAGCGATCAAAAGATTGCGTATTTTAGAAAGTGCTAATACACTAGAAGCATTGGCAGGATTGCCGAGTAACCGCTTAGAACGTTTAAAAGGGGATAAGTAGGTAGGTGTTAAAAGTTGTCAGATTCCCCCCTTATTAAGGGGGGATTAAGGGGGGATCAGAGGCAAAATCTATCTTCAATTTAATTATAACTAAGTAGGTGGGTGGAATTAAATATAAGATGAACGTAGGTTGGGTTGAAGCATGAAACCCAACGCCCGCATAGGTTATGCTACTAATGTTGAAATTGTTGATTATCATTAAGGAAAATTCACGATGAATAATTGGAAAAGTCCTATCCACCCTGGTGAAATTTTAGCTGATGAATTAGAGGAAATTAATCTTGATGTTTCTCAGCTTGCCAAAAGAGTTAATATCTCTGAGAATGAACTTGAGCAAATTCTCAAAGGTCAAGGAAATATCACGGGAGATATTGCCTTAAGATTAGGACGTTTTTTTAATACAGGAGCAGAAATTTGGATGAATTTACAAAAAGCCTATGAGTTAGATATAGCGAGGGAAAAGTTAGGAAATCCCCTTGAAGAAATTATTCCTTATCAATCCCTGTCTTCAGGATAAATTCTCTTGAATTATATAATTATTCATTTGACATACTGGGTGCATCTGACATTTGCAGAAATAGCGACAATCAGCAATTATCAGTCATCCCTAAACTGATACAAATGTATGAATAACCGCGTGTGGGAGTTAATCATACTATTAAAACGGATTTGGTATTACTGTTAACAGTGGACTAGCTGATCACCACCAGTTGCATTAACCCGATCTTGTGCCAAAATGGAGTAAATATAGTAGCGGGGGGATGGTCAATGACAGCACAGGAAGTACTGGAGTTGATTCAACAGGCAAAGGACGAAAGAGCGGGGAAGTTGGATCTGTCCAACAAAAACTTAACAGAAATTCCCCCCGAAATCGCTCACCTCACCTCCCTGCAAATCCTCTATCTCAACAATAACCAAATCAGCGAGATTCCAGAAGCGCTCGCTCACCTCACCTCCCTGCAATACCTCCACCTCAGCAATAACCAAATTAGCGAGATTCCAGAAGCGCTCACTCAACTCACCTCCCTGCAATCCCTCTATCTCTACAATAACCAAATCAGGGAGATTCCAGAAGCGCTCGCTCAACTCACCTCCCTGCAACACCTCTATCTCAACAATAACCAAATCAGCGAGATTCCAGAAGCGCTCGCTCAACTCACCTCCCTGCAAAGCCTCTATCTCGACCATAACCAAATCAGGGAGATTCCAGAAGCGCTCGCTCAACTCACCTCCCTGGAACTCCTCTACCTCGGCCATAACCAAATCAGGGAGATTCCAGAAGCGCTCGCTCACCTCACCTCCCTGCGATACCTCAACCTCAACAATAACCAAATCAGCGAGATTCCAGAAGCGCTCGCTCACCTAGTCAACCTGAAGCGATTAGTCCTCAAAAATAACCCGATCACCAACGTTCCTCCGGAAATTATTCGTCAGGGATGGGGTGAAATAATATCGGATAATGGCAACCCGCAGGCGATTTTTAGTTATCTCAAGGATAAAGGAAAAAAACGCCCTCTTAACGAGCTTAAAGTTTTATTGGTGGGGGAGGGGGATGTGGGGAAAACTTCCCTGTTAAAGCGGTTACGGCACAATACCTTTAATTCCGAAGAACCCAAGACCCCCGGCATTAATATTGAAAAGTGGCAACTGCCCCAAAAACCCGATATTCGCCTCAATCTCTGGGATTTTGGCGGTCAGAAAGTGATGCAAACCACCCATCAGTTTTTTCTGACTAAACGCAGTCTTTATCTGCTTGTCCTCGACAACCGCAAAAACGAACAGCAAAACCGTCTGGAATACTGGTTAAAACTCATTGAAACCTACGGAGGCAATTCTCCCGTGATTATCGTGGGTAATTGTGCCGATGAACATCCCCCCCAAGTTAAGATCCGCACCCTCCAGAAAAAATATCCCCAAATCACCAAGCTAATCGCCACTTCCTGTAAAACCGGTGTAGGAATCGAGCAACTTGTGCAAGAAATCGCCTCCCAAATCGATGCTATTCCCCATATCAAAGATTTATTTCCTAATAGTTGGTTTCAGATCAAAACTCAACTAGAA
>NZ_JADBRW010000203.1:0-6654 GCF_020247025.1 Microcystis sp. M109S1 | reverse complement strand
CCCTTATATAGAAAGGCATTTAGCGATTTTTGTCAATTGTTTTTGATCTAGAGCGAACTAATCAATTAAATCTCTTGCCAGATAAGGATTTAGTCGATTTATGCCCCCCTATCGAACCATACCAAGTAACGAAGAACCATTATTTATTCTCCCTTTTGCATGAGTGCCTTTTGCCTGTCTTGATATGTAGCCTATACTCAACCGATTTAGTATAAGTTGTTTCCCATCCCTCGATCGCTTGACTATTGATCGCCCATTTTCAGGTCAAAACTCGAAGTATAAGCAGATTAAATATTACTACCTATTGACAAATTAGTATATATGTTGTATGACGGGGTGATATACAGAAAGTTGACCCACATCGTTACCCCAGAGAGTGTTATGCAGAAAGTTTCCGTACAATATGTAGTTGGGCTGCTTCAAATCTCGGTTGAGGCAGTTCACTTAAGTTATCTGTAGGTGTTCAAGGTTTCGGAATGTTGTCCAGATTAAGTTCACACATCACAATCACTCATGCAACTTGATACTAATTCAATCCAAGCCGCAGGATATGCTTTGATGGATGATGCACAAGCCATGCTACTTTCTGGCAATGCCAAAGCGGGTATGGATCACGTCATTCTTGGTATGAGGGAGATCAAGAATCGTTATCCTGCCACCGAGTGGAGAGATTTTGCCCAGACCACATTTCTCGGTCATCCCGTAACCCAACTGATTCATCAGTGTCCGTTTACTTACCACTCTTTCAGCAAGCCACGAGGCTATGCTGGAGATGCAGAATTACTCGATTTTATCTACGGGTTCAAGCAGCCATCCCAAAATCTAGCATCCCTTGGCAAGGAAATTTTTGATTATTGGCGATATGATGCAACAGCACCCAGCAGCGTTCGAGCAAGACGGGATGTGTTAGTCAGAACGATCGATGGTGTTGCATCTGAAGCAACACACCCAACTCGGATTCTCTCTATTGCTTGTGGACACTTGCGAGAAGCCAAAGAATCTGTAGCAGTTCAAGAAGGAAGCATTGGTCAGCTTGTTGCCTTTGACCAAGATCCTCTATCGCTTGAGGTCATTGATCGTGAGTTTGACAATGGTTCTATTCAGACGATTCGAGGTTCAGTGACAACGTTAGTTCGACAAAAGCAATCCTTTGAGAATCTAGATTTAGTTTATGCAGCAGGGCTGTACGACTATTTATCACAACCGTTTGCCACACGGCTGACCAAGATAATGTTTGATATGCTGCGGACAGGAGGGAAACTACTGGTCGCTAATTTTATTCCCGATCATCGAGAAGTTGGATACATGGAAACATTTATGCAGTGGCAGCTCATTTATCGTACTGAAAGTCAGTTAGCGGATGTAGCTAAAGAGATTTCAGCTTTAGAGATAGCGAACAAACGGACTTTCTTTGAAGACAACGGCAATATTGCATTCCTAGAATTAGTCAAAGCTTGAGGTTTTGGTTTGTGAATAAACCTTTTGTATTAGAGAGCAGAATTAGTTGCGCCGTAGAATCAGCAGCTCAACACGGCGTTGGAGCGGACAATTAGGAGATATTGGTGCTGAGTTCGAGTCGGTTGATTGCCGCTCAACTCTGACGTTAGACAGCCGTAGGGTGCGTTCCCTAATGTGACTCCTGCTGCTCCAGCGATCGATTTTGGGGAACGCACCATGCACATTGATTGAAGCTGTGAGTCTAAATGCAATGCCGCCCTTGTGGGCCTAGTTGGGGAATGTTAGCGAAGATTCCCCATGTTTAGGTTAAAATAGAGGGGCAAAAGTTGCAACGGGGTCAGGACAATGACAGTTAATCAACTCCGCTACAGCAAAGAAGAATTCGCCCGACGTGGTAATGAGATTTATCAATCTCAGGTGCGCCCCCAAGTCGAGGAAGGCAATCATGGGAAGATTGTAGCCATAGATATCGAAACAGGGGCTTTTGAAGTAGCAAAAGACAGCCTCACAGCTTCCGATCAACTTTTAGCCCGATTGACCGATGCTCAAATTTGGTTCGTAAGAATCGGACATCGAGCAGTTCATCGAGTCGGTTTGATTGGGGCAAATTTATTTCAATGATTAATCAACTCTACGCTTGTTTTTGCACAATCTTCTCACTCAATTCTAGGAAGGTGGGACAATATTGGATTAATTACTAATAACTTAATATCTTATAGAGTTTTTCAAAAAGCGTGAGTTGGGTCAATGATCAGGAAACCTAACTATTTTCTAACCAAACGATTAGGAAACAGTTATGTTATGATTTTCAGAGTAAGCCGGAGATGATAAGACACCATGAAAAATCGCATCTTTACTGTTATTTTGTACAAAGAAGATAATATGTACATTGCTGAATGTCCAGAAGTTGGCACAGTAGATCAAGGAGAAACAATTGAGCAGGCGATTGCTGGATTGAAAGAAGCCACACGGCTTTACCTAGAGGAATTTACCTTACCAGAAACATCCCCTAGATTTGTGACCAGTATTGAGGTTAGTTATGCCTAAGCTGCCACGAATCTCTAGTCGGGAGGCAATTCGCTCTCTTGAACGCTTAGGCTTCGAGGAAGTTCGTCAAACAGGTAGCCATGTTGTGATGAAGAAAGAAACCGAAGAGGGCAAAATTGGTTGTGTTGTCCCTGTACATCAGGAATTGAAGGTTGGTACATTAAGTGGAATTCTGAAACAAGCCCAAGTCACAGTTGAAGAGTTCATTGAACATCTGTAAAGTCTGACAAATCACTGCACTCGACGTGATACCAAAAGTATTTAGTCCCCCCAGAGAACCCCCTTGAGCCACCTAGCACACTTTCCTCTTTTTGTCAAATTTTATGTTAAGAAAAATGTAACTAATGGATAGGGGGACTGTCAAAGATTAACCGTCTTCGTATTCGGGGATTCTTTCCTTTTTCTTCTCGGTGATATTGATGCGGGGGGGATTGTAATCCGGTTCCACGTCATCATCCCACATATCATCTTCGGCCTTATCTTCGTAATCGTCGTACTGAGGACGAGAAAAGCTTTCTGTGCGTTCTAACCGCGCCTCTCCCCAGTTATCTTCTTCTTCCTCGTATTCTTCCTCATAATAACGAGCTTCGGCCCGTTTTTGCGGTGGGGGAGTGGCGCGCAGGGGTTCTTTTTCCCATTCGTCCTCGTTCCAGCGTTCTTCCACGGGTTTAGCTGACTCCACAGGAGTGCGGAGGGGAATACCCGTACCTAACTGATTTTCCGGGCGAGCAGCGGGGGTATAATAAGCTTCTTCTTCTTCTCTTTCCCAGGGGGGACGACCAATACCCAAACGTTCCAAAACTCCCACACTAACTTGGGTGAGACGTTCCTCGGCCCCTTCAAAGACAATTAAGCGATTCGGACCGCTGCTAACCACTTCTTCAATGGCAATTTCGTAGGTACTGATCAATTGTTCGGGGATAAGAGGCAATCCCAGGGAAGCGATGATAATGGAATGTAATTGACCACTAAGGGGATCAAATTGATAATCGCGGACTTTGCCTAAAGGTTCGCCGGTTTCCGTGATCACGTCACTACCGATTAAGGGAGTATAAGCATCGATATCGACGGATTCCAAGACGTTATCATCTTCAACGAGAACCACGTCTCCTGTCTGACTGATGCTCGATAAATACATATATTGAGGCATTCCCGACAGGGAGAGGATATTATCGCGGAGTCCGAGGGCAACCACTTCTCGTTGATCGATATCTACTAGGATATCTTTAACAACGCCGAGTTTTTTGCCTGTATTGCGAGTGATAACCTGTGTATTTAAAAATTCTGAACGTAAGCGACTATTCTCTGTGATCATTTTTTCCTATGGGTAGGCGTTAGGGCGTGGGAATACGAATTATTGTAGGCTTAATATATAGGGCGAGATTGAGGGTTAATTTACCGATATTAGCTTAGATATTAAAGTTCCCTGAGATTAACACTTTTTTTGGCCTTGTTTGGGCGATAGTTTTGGGTGATAGATAAGGTTAAACCCATTTTAGCTAATTCTTTACATTTTTTTAGTAACAACAAAGCAGGAGCTAGAGAGAAACTCCCTTGACTCCTGCTGCCTAGATTCTGATTACATAGTTAAAGACTGCACCTCAGTTTCGATCAGTTTAGCCAAGTCTTGCAGGAAGGAGGCTGCATCGGCCCCGTAGATGACTCGGTGGTCACTGGTGAGATTAACCGTCATCTGTTTTTGCACTCCGAATAAACCATTATTGTGGACGACGATTTGGGGACGGGAAGCGCCCACTGCCAGGATCGCACCTTGGTTGGGAGGTAAGATAGCGGTAAAGCGATCGACTCCGAACATTCCCAGATTAGAAATGGTAAAAGTACCGCTATTGTATTCTTCCGGTTGCAGTTGTTTACTGCGAGCGCGATCGACTAAATCTTTCCAACTGCGGGATAGGGAATAGATATCCATCTGGTTAGCAGAGCGCAAAACCGGCGTAATTAAGCCACCATCGGGCATAGCCACGGCTACGGCCACGTTAATCGCCCCGTGGTATTGGATTCCTGCGTCGCTATAGCTGGCATTAACTATAGGATGTTTAGCGAGGGTGTTGGCTACTGCTTTTGCTAACAGGGCCGTCATGGTGACACCCTTGGATTTTAGCTGTTGATAGAGTTGATCCAGTGGGTCGGTGGTGATAGTGTAGCCCACTTGGAAGGTGGGAACCTGTAGGCTAACCGACATATTCTGAGCGACGGCTTTTTGCAGAGTGGTGAGGGGAACAGTCCGACCGACCGGAGCGCTGGCCGGAATCGGGGCTTTAGGAGCCGCTACAGGCACGCTGACGGGTTGCGGGGGAGTAATGACGGGAGCGGGGGCGGTGCTGACTTTTCCTGTCGCTTTTTCTACGTCTTCGGCGGTAATTCGTCCGTGGGGACCGCTACCCACTAGGGTTTTCAGATCGACCTTTAATTCTTTAGCCAGTTTTTTGGCCCTGGGAGAGGCGACTAAACGGCCATTATCTTTAACGGCGGCGACGGGGATCGAAACGGGAGGCGGAGCGATTTCTGGGGTCTCTACGGGCTTGCTAGGGGCGGCGGCGGCGGTTTTTCCCTGAGCTTTGGCAAGTTCAATTTCCGCTTCAGTTTCGGCGATATAGGCGATCGCTTCCCCTACGGGTGCTTCTTGGCCAGCTGCCACTAAAATTACAGCGAGATAGCCATCATAAAACGATTCTACGTCCATGTCGGCTTTGTCGGATTCGACCACTAACACCGTTTCCCCTTTGCTGACTTTTTCCCCGGGGGACTTCACCCAAGAAACTATTTTTCCTTCGGTCATGGTGGAACTGAGCGCGGGCATGAAGATATCTCGAATCATGGTGGAGTGCTTCTATCTCTAATGTTTTGAGCCATAGGGCATTTTACCACAGTTGATGGGGTGTGGGGCTTTTCAGTAATCAGTGAGTAGTAAACAGTAATCAGTGAAAAGCAAGCTCCGAACTTGTCACTTAATACTATTGACTGAAAACTCACATCTGGTAACTGATAACTGATAACTGATAACTGATTACAGATGGAAAAAGAGAAGGGAAAACAGCCCCTTCTCCGTCGTATCTAGACAAAAATTGTTCTAGTTGCCAACATGGACAGGTTGTGCTTGCAGAGATTCGACTAAACCGCGCACGGCTGCCACCATAGCCACTTCATTATCCAATTGATTGATCGCCGAACCAACACCGATACCGGCCGCTCCAGCAGCGATCGCCATGGGGGCGGTGACAATGGATAAACCGGAAGCGCAGAGGACGGGAACCTTAACCGCATGGGAAATAGCGTGGGCTGCCGCTAGAGTCGGGGCAGCTTTTTCAATCAGTCCCAAAATACCGGCGTGAAGGGGTTGACTGCTAGTGCCGCCTTCGGTTTGAATAATGTCAGCACCCTGACTAACTAAAGCTTCCGCTAGTCTCACCTGTTCATCGAGGGGCAGCAGATGGGGAACTGTCACAGACAGGGTTATTTCGGGCAGTAAGTCGCGAGTTTGACGGGTTAGGGCTAAAACTTCCGCAGCCTCAAAAATGCGTCCTTGAGCATAAAAACTATCGAAATTACCGATCTCAATTAAATCGGCTCCCGCGTCCACTGCCATCACCAACAATTCTGGTTCAACGGCCGATACACACACGGGTAAATTTGTCAAGGCTTTTACCGCCCGAATTAGGTCAGCATTAGCGGCAATATCGACAAAAGTTGCTCCTCCGGCGGTAGCGGCTTTAACTACTGAGAGAACCTGCGAGCGATCGAAATTATTTAACCCACTGATCACTTTCAGGGCATGACGACGGGCGAAGGCTTGCTGTAAGGTAAAATTGATCATCGAAAATTTGGGTCTGAAACCCCGTCGTTTCACGACGGCTTTACCGTTAAATATTAACACATTTACCAAATATATGCTAAAATGTGAGACATGGAAAAAGCCTATTCGTTTCGATTTTACCCCACACCCGAACAAGAGTCGCTATTGCGGCGCACCTTGGGCTGTGTAAGATTAGTTTACAACAAAGCTCTCCACGAACGAACACAAGCATGGTACGAAAGACAAGAAAGAGTAGGATATGCTCAAACTTCTTCAATGCTAACCGATTGGAAAAAGCAAGAAGAATTAGACTTTCTCAATGAAGTAAGCTGTGT
>NZ_JADBRW010000202.1:0-4059 GCF_020247025.1 Microcystis sp. M109S1 | reverse complement strand
GTTGTCCCTTGATTGTCTAGCCAATAACGAACACAAGAGTTACGCACAAACTGAGAAGTTTTGATAGCTTCATCAAGCTGGTGATATTGCTCTGGTGTTCCGTTTTTTAGCTTTGCTTCTACGACTAGCATCTAACAATCCTCGACCCTTGGCTAGGTTAAGTATAATACAGTTTACCCACAGATGGTGGAATTAAATCGATGCTCCGGGGTTGATATTCTGGTCGGATTTCATCCCCCGCAAAGGTGAGTATCTTGTCGAAAAATGTAGCGGGGGCATTCATCCGACATTTTAGGTAAACTATAAGGGATATCGTCATCAGGTATGATCGGCGATCAACTCCCGAATATATGGACAACAAAAACTCATGGAGACATCCTATACCCTAGCTGATGGGCGTGAAGCACTTCAATGCCCCACTTTAGTTGAAGACGATCGCACGGGCATGAGTCCCGAAACCCTAAAACGGGCTTTTCTGGACAATCTGTTTTATTTGCAAGGGGTTAACCGCACCGATGCCAGTCCCTACAATTACTATGTCGCCCTTGCCTACACCGTTCGCGATCGCCTCCTGCGTCGTTTTCTGAAATCCACCGACACCTACAAACAAGAAAAAGTTAAACTCGTCTGCTATTTCTCCGCCGAATTCCTCATGGGGCGGTATTTAGGCAATAATCTCGCTAATTTGGGTATTTATGACCTAATCAAAGAGATGATCGAGGAATTAGGTCTTGATTTTGAGGAAATTATCGAACAGGAACCAGATCCCGGCCTCGGAAACGGCGGTTTAGGGCGTTTAGCGGCTTGTTTCCTCGATTCCCTCGCTTCCCTAGAAATTCCCGCCATCGGTTACGGTATCCGCTACGAATTTGGCATTTTCCATCAAATCATCCAAGACGGTTGGCAGGTGGAAATCCCCGATAACTGGCTACGCTTCGGCAATCCTTGGGAATTACCCCGTCGCGATGAAAGTGTGGAAGTAAAACTGGGTGGCCGGACGGAAATCTATCACGATGATAAGGGACAAGAACGAGTACAATGGCTGCCGGAACGTCGGGTTTTAGCCATTCCCCACGATACCCCCGTCCCGGGTTACAAAACCAACACGGTTAACGCTTTGCGTCTCTGGAAAGCAGAAGCGAGTGAATCGTTTAATTTTGAGGCTTTTAACGCTGGGTTATACGATCAATCCGTGGCCGAAAAAATGGACGCGGAAACCATTTCTAAAGTCCTTTATCCCAACGATAACACCCCCGCCGGTCGCGAATTACGTCTCGCCCAACAATACTTTTTTGTGGCCGCTTCCCTGCAAGATTTAATTCGCATTCACCTAAAAAGCCACAAAAATCTGCAAAACTTCCACGAAACCGCCGCTATTCAACTGAACGATACTCACCCCGCCATTGCGATCGCTGAGTTAATGCGTTTGTTAGTGGATGAAAACGGCTTAGAATGGTCAAAAGCCTGGACAATTACCCAAAAAACCTTCGCTTATACCAATCATACCCTATTGCCGGAAGCCCTGGAACGTTGGTCGGCGGAGCTGCTCGGCAAACTGCTGCCCCGACATCTAGAAATTATCTACCTGATCAATCACTTTTTCCTCGATGATGTGCGGACTTGGTTTCCCGATAACGAGGAATTATTGGGCAAATTGTCGATAGTTGAAGAAGCTGGTTGGGGTAATAAACAAATTCGCATGGCTAATTTAGCCTGTGTGGGTAGTCACTCGATTAACGGAGTCGCCGCTTTACACACGGAGTTACTGCAAAAAGACACCCTGAAAGAGTTTGCCATGCTCTGGCCGGAAAAATTCTACAATAAAACCAATGGTGTCACCCCGCGCCGGTGGATTTTATTGAGCAATCCCCAATTATCGGCACTATTTACCGAAAAAATCGGCGATGATTGGTTAAAAGACCTGAAGGAATTGCGAAAACTGGAACAATACCTTGATGATCCCGCATTCCGTCAGCGTTGGTATGAAATTAAACAGGCGAATAAGGCCGATTTAGCGGCTTATATGCTGAAAACCCGCAATATCGAGGTGGATGTTAATTCGATTTTCGATGTGCAGGTAAAACGGATTCACGAATACAAACGCCAACATCTGGCAGTTCTGCACATTATCGCCCTTTATAATCGCATTAAACAGAACCCTCAGATCGATATCGTGCCGCGCACTTTTATCTTTGGTGGTAAGGCAGCTCCTGGTTACTTTATGGCGAAGTTAATTATTAAGTTAACTAATGCTGTAGCTGAAATTGTTAATAAGGATCCCGATGTCAGAGGTCGTTTAAAATTGGTTTTCCTGCCTAACTTTAACGTTTCTTTGGGTCAACGCATCTATCCAGCAGCGGATCTTTCCGAACAGATTTCTACGGCGGGTAAGGAAGCTTCCGGAACCGGTAATATGAAGTTCGCTATGAATGGCTCCCTCACCATTGGGACTCTGGACGGCGCTAATATCGAAATTCGCGAGGAAGCAGGGGCAGAAAATTTCTTCCTTTTTGGCTTGACAGCAGAAGAAGTTTATGCTAAGAAGGCACACGGTTATGAACCGATGAGCTATTACAAAAATAATCGCGAATTGAAGGGAGTGATCGATCGAATTAAGAGTGGTTATTTTAGCCATGGTGACACGGAATTATTCAGGCCGATCGTTGATTCTCTCCTCTACGATGACCAGTATATGCTTTTAGCTGATTATCAATCCTACGCTGATTGTCAGGAACAGGTAAGTGAAGCTTATCGCGATCGGGACAAGTGGACGCGGATGTCGATTCTCAACTCGGTTCGTATGGCAAAATTCTCTAGCGATCGCACGATCTGGGAATATTGTCAAGAGATTTGGAAAGTTAATCCGGTCAAGATTAGTTTAGAGGATTAAAAAACTCGGTCAAGTTCGGGTTTAGTCCTTGACTAGCCCGAATTCTGGAACCGTAGCCCCAAAAATGCTTTGTGAAAACGTCTGATTGAATGAGCGACTATGATTAGGTTATCTTTGACAATCATGAGTATTTAGGGTCTGCTGAAAAAGTTTTTCGGTGGGGGTTGGGGGTTGGGGGTTGGGGGGTTGGGGTGTGGGGTGTGGGGTTTTACCCATTTTCAGGTGGTCAATTACCTAATTTTCAGGGAAAAAGTCCCTGAATTTTCCCCCCAATCACTGCAAGGGTCGGCACTTTTTGAGGGAAAAAAAGTCTAAAAACCTTGTTGGATAAGGTTTTTAGATTTATTCAGCAAACCGTATTTATTGTCTTAAATCACATCATGGGGTCGCTCTCTCGAAAAGAATCATAGTCCATCACACAATCACAAAAATCATAGTTAAGACGATGATTAGAATGATTGAATGAGCGACTATGATTAGGTTATCTTTGACAATCATGAGTATTTATTAGACTTGTTGGGTTATAAGGGATAATAAGAAAAAAAGCAATGATCAGAAAATCCAAGAATGCTAGATATAGAAAGGATACTCAAAGAAGAACGCTTAATACGGGCGATGACAGGGCTAAATAGCCAAGCCTTCAATGCACTCCTACCAAGTTTTACAGAAGCGTCTGAAAAAAGTCTAATCAAACCCGAAATAAAAAGAAAACGGGCAATGGGAGGAGGGAGAAAAGCAACATTGAGAGAAATGAAAGACAAATTGTTCTATATATTGTTGTACTGCAAATGTTATCCGACTTTCGACCTGATGAGTGTGTTATTTAATTTTGACCGTTCCTGCGCTCACCAATGGGTACATCGACTGTTGCCGATATTAGAGGTATCATTAGGGGACAAAAAAGCGTTGCCAGTTCGTCAGTTAACAAGCCGGAAAGAATTTGTCGAAAAATTTCCCTTCGTCAAAAAAGTCATCTTAGATGGAACAGAGCGTCCAGTACAACGCCCGCCAGATAATGAGAAACAGAAAGAGTATTATTCAGGGAAGAAAAAACGACATACGAGGAAACACATTACAGGCAGTACAGATGAAAAGCGTGTCATCTACTTGAGTAAAGGGAGGGGAGGAAAAGCCCATGATAAAAAACAATTGGACGAGGAAAATTTAGG
>NZ_JADBRW010000201.1:0-9970 GCF_020247025.1 Microcystis sp. M109S1 | reverse complement strand
GTTAAGAAAACTGAAGGCGAGAACTTACAAAGACTTAATAGAAGGGATTGAATCGGCTATGTTACAAGTTACTCAAAAAGATATTCGCAATTGGTTTACTCACTGTTGCTACTGTACCTCATAAGTTAGAGAATTGCTATATATCGGTGATCCGAAGTAAAAGCCGTTTAGCTTAACCTATCGGTGAAACCGTAGATTTTCTATCCGAATGCTTCGCCCGTACTTTTTCAGCAGACCCTAATTAGGGCTTTCTGAGCAGCATTTTGGGCGGGCCTATCGGCCGAACCCAGATCACTTCCCCTCACCACCCCCGCCGAGATGAACGACTTATTTCTTTAATTTCTGTAATTTTCGGCTTTCACGGGGAAAACTAAAATTAAAATAGAGGGGAGTGCCTTAAAATTGCTGTTTTGACGTATAATCACCTCAATAAAATTTAGAAGCTCCTAGAGTTGATAGTTTTAAACATTTCTGAGAGGAAAATGTATTTATTATGAGTTCAATTATTGAAATCGGCGACCAAAAAATTAACCAGTCACAGGTCTTGCCTCTTTTGGCAAAATATGGTATGTTACCCCAGTTAATCCGGGAAGTAATTATCGAGCAAGCGATCGCCAATATTACCTGCAATCCCGAAGAAAGAAACGCCGCCTATTCCCGTTTCTATCAAAATAATCAAATTGCCAACGATGAACAAATGAAATCCTGGTTACAACAAAACGGGATGGATTCCGAGCAACTAGAATATCTAATTCTTCGGGACATTAAATTGGAAAAATTTAAACAGGAGACTTGGGATAACAAAGTAGAATCCTACTTCTTGCAAGTCAAAAATCAATTGGATAAGGTGGTTTATTCCCTGATTCGGACAAAAAATATCGGCATTGCCCAGGAAATATTTTTCCGGATACAGGATCGAGAAAATACCTTCGCTGAACTAGCTAAAAAATACTCCCAAGGAGCAGAAGCGGAAACCGGAGGACTAATCGGACCGGTGGAACTGAGCGCCCCCCATCCCCAGATCGGGCAAATTCTCAAGGCAAGTAAACCGGGACAACTGTGGCCACCGACGCAAGTGGGAGAATGGGTCGTGATTGTCCGACTGGAAAAATATTTATCCTGTGAACTGGATCCTCCCACCCGTCAACGCTTACGCAATGATTTATTCCAACAATGGTTAACGGCTCAAATACAAACAGTGAAATTTATCTCCGAATCAAACCCAGTCAATAGCGAGCAGGTATCGATTATATAGCATTTCCTTGCAACACTGGGTAAACCTAGTCTTTTCGCCTAATTATTTGCCAACCTAGTCAATTTTCGCCTAGCCAATGAGTTATACCACTTTAGATTTTACCGCCTTTCTGGAGACCGTACAGCCCTTCGATCGCCTGCCCGTCGAGGTTAGACGTTCCCTCGGCCAGAAATTACAACCCTTTCGCTATGAGATGGGCAATGCGATCCTCAAGTGCGATCGCTTACCCTCCCACCTCGTCTTTCTCTACGAGGGAGAGGCCAGACTTTTGGGTTACGATGCTAGGGTTAACAATCCGCTGCCGGTCACTTTGGCTAAATTACAGCCGGGGGATTTATTCGGGTGGATCAGTCTTCTGCGCGCTACCCCCTGTGAAACGGTGATCGCTTCTTCGGAAGTCACGATCTGTTTAACCTTAAAACAAGAGGATTTTTGGTCTTTAATCAAAAATTACCCGGAATTTAAGCAATATTTCTTTAAAGAAACCTCGATCGCTGAAGTTTATGCTCTCCTAGGCTCCTATCTTAATCAACAGGCCTGGGGTGGGGGAGACCTGAAAGAAATTGCTCAGGCTCTTTTAAACAAAGCTTGTGTGTCCTACAACCAGATTAACGATGATTATCTCTGGTTAGTCAGCGAAAATACCGATAATTATCCTATCGGCACAGTTATCACCCAGAACAATCCGACTAACACGCGCTTATTAGGTCTTTCCTCCGATCTCGCGGAGCGAGCGCGTTGCGACCAGTTAGATGAATTCTTGACAGTTGAAACCGAAGCGGCTGCGGAAACAGAAACGGATGATATCCTAGAAACCCAAGTGATCAAGGGAAATAAACCCACCCAGGTATTAGATATCCCCCAAGGAAGAATCAGCGACATCACCAGCGATATAGACCTTGAAAAAACTGTCGAGAAAAACCGCAAATCCTATGCTTTTTTCGGGGGAAAAACGGAACTAGAGGCGGTGAGTGCCTGTTTTCAGATGCTCTGCAAATATTTTAATATCCCCTTTCGCAAGGACGTGATCCAACGCATCCTAGGGGATCAACTGCAAAGAACCGGCAGCCTTTCCCTGCCCCTGTGTGGGGCTGTGGCCGAGGTAGTGGGACTCCATAGCCAATTAGTACCCCTAAATGCTTCTTCCTTGCCCAATATCAACCCTCCTGCCCTAATTCGCTGGCAAGACAGCATCGTTATCCTCTACGAAATTAATCAACGGGAAACCACGATCGCTGTTCCCAAAAGGGGGATAATTAAACGCAAAACCAGCGAATTTCTGGAATCTTGGGGCGAAAAAGGGGAAGTGATTCTGCTCAAACCCACCAAACACACCCAGCAACAGCGTTTTGGCCTATCATGGTTTTGGCCTTCTGTCAAGAAACATAAACGAGTCTTAATAGAAGTTTTTATCGCTTCTTTCTTCGTGCAGTTATTTGCCCTGGCCAATCCCTTGATGATTCAGGTGATCATCGATAAAGTGATCGTGCAGAATAGCCCGGAAACCTTGAATACCCTCGGGGTTTTCCTGTTAGTAATTGCCGTTTTTGAGGGAATTTTAACCTTTTTGAGAACTTCCCTTTTTGTCGATACCACTAACCGCATCGACATGACCCTCGGTTCAGAAATTATCGATCACCTGCTGCGCTTACCCCTGAAATACTTTGAACGGCGGCCTGTGGGTGAAATTTCGACAAGAATCAACGAATTAGAGAATATTCGGCAATTTTTAACGGGTACAGCCCTAACGGTGGTGTTAGATGCCATTTTCTCGGTTATCTACATCGTGGTTATGTTGATCTATAGCCCGATCCTAACCTTCTGGGCCCTGGGAGTCGTGCCGATTTTAGTTCTCTCCACAGCTATTTTCGCACCGATCGTGCGGCGACAACTGCGCGCAAAAGCCGAACGAAACGCCGAAACCCAATCCTATCTGGTGGAGGTAATGACGGGAATTCAAACGGTGAAAGCACAGAATATCGAATTGCGTTCCCGTTGGCAGTGGCAAGAACGTTATGCGCGCTATGTGGCCGAAGGTTTTCAAACGGTAATGACCTCAACTTTGGCCGGTTCCTTTAGTCACTTCTTTAACCAATTATCGGGTTTATTAGTGCTTTGGGTGGGAGCAGCCCTAGTTTTAGACGGACAACTCACTCTTGGTCAATTAATCGCCTTCCGGATTATCGCTTCCTACGTTACCTCGCCGATTCTGCGTTTGACCCAACTCTGGCAAAACTTCCAAGAAACCGGCTTATCCCTGGAAAGATTAGCCGATATCGTCGATACTCCCCAAGAAGCGGAACTCGATCGCCAAAACATCCCCATGCCCTTAATTAAAGGCACTGTCACCTACGAAAACCTCGCTTTCCGCTTCAATCCCCACGGACCTCTGCAACTATACAACGTCAACTTAGAATTCCCCGCCGGTACTTTTGTCGCTTTGGTGGGAGAAAGTGGTGCTGGGAAAAGTACCATCACTAAACTATTAGCCCGTCTCTACGAACCAGAATCGGGACGGATTCTCATCGACGGCTATGATATCAACAAAGTGGAACTCTATTCCCTGCGTCGTCAAATCGGCATGGTTCCCCAAGAAACCCTATTATTTGACGGTACGGTACAGGAAAATATCGCCCTGACTAACCCCGATGCGACTGTGGAGGAAATTGTCTCGGCAGCGAAAACGGCGGCGGCCCACGAATTTATTATGACCCTGCCCAATGGCTATAATACCCGCGTCGGTGAACGGGGGGCATCCCTATCGGGGGGACAACGACAACGGGTTGCGATCGCTCGTTCCGTCCTGCAAAGACCGCAAATTCTCATTCTTGATGAAGCCACCAGCGCCCTCGACTATAACACCGAACGGCAAGTGTGCATCAATCTCAAAGAAGTTTTCAAGGATCATACGGTCTTCTTTATTACCCATCGTTTAGCTTCGATCAAATCCGCCGATATTATTGTCATGATGGATAAAGGGACAGTAGCGGAGGAAGGCACCCACGAGGAATTAATGGCCAAAAAAGGCCTTTACTATACCCTCTATAAACAACAGGATTCGCAAATCTAGTCAGTCAGTCGTCAGTTATCAGTTATCAGTTATCAGTAAACGGTTATCGGTTCACTGATTACTGAAAAAATAAATATAGGAGAATCCCCATGAACGGTAATTCTAACAACGGTCAAAACGGCAACAGCAACGCTAAAAGCGATGAACTGACCCAAGCGGGTAAAAAGGTGGCCACTACCACGAAAAATAAAAGTATTACCCCTTCTTTACCCACTTTCAGCCCACCAGAACAATCGGTGATCCTGAAACAATCGCCCATTTGGTCGCGGACGATTATCTGGACATTAATGAGTGTCACCACTGCCGCTTTAATTTGGTCAGCGCTCGCCAAAATCGAGCAGGTGGTCGGCGCTCAAGGACAACTTAAACCCCAGGGCAAAGTCCAAGAAGTACAAGCACCGGTGAATGGGGTAGTACAGGAAGTTAAAGTTAAAGACGGCGATCGAGTTAACAAAGGTGATGTACTGGTTTTAATGGATTCCAGTGCCTCGCAAGCGCAGTTAGAATCCTTGAGAAAAATTCGCGCCAGTGCCGAGAAGGAAAATCAATTCTATCGTCTGTTAATGGCGCAGGATCTGACACCGGCACAAGTGGAGAGTTCGATCGCTCAATTAAAATTACCGAGTGAAATCGCCGATTTAGCCCGTAATCGTGCCGCTTTAGTGGCGGAAAATCAACTTTATCAAGCACAGGTCAGTGAAGGTGCTTCTAGCTCTGCTTTACAAGGGGATCAATTAGCCCGTTTAGGGGCTGCCCGACGGGAATCCAATTCTCGACAAGCGGCCGCTAGATTGGAAATGGAACAATTAGAAAAACAATTGGCCCAAACCAGGGTACAGTTGGCCGATGCCCGCTCGCAATTAATCAATGATCGCTTCGTCTTAGAAGAAATTAAGACTCGTAATGCCAATTCGATGAAACAGGGCCAAGAAAGCTTGGATATCGAGCGTAATATTCTCAAAGATATTGAACCCTTGGGGGATGAAGGAGCGGTCGCCCGTTATCAGATTAATAAACAAAAACAATCGGTAACTGATCGCCAGAATGAACTGCAGCAGCAAGAGGCTAACGGCGAAATCGATCGAGAAAAACAAGAGAAAGAAGTACAAACCCGCATCGCCGAAATTTCCCGCTTGGAACAGGAAGAAAAGCGTTATTTCCTGTTGATCTCCCAAGCGCAAGAAAAGCTGATTAATACCACGGTAATCACGGAAAAAGATGTGCGCGATAAAATGGCGGACAATTACAAACGGATCGCTGAAATCGATAGTCAGATCAGTCGCATTATCATTGATAACAACAAGCGCATTGCTGAGTTAGATAGTCAAATTAGTCAAGCACAACAGACGATTAAATATCAAAAAATTACCGCCCCGATTGATGGTGTGGTCTTTGATCTCAAGGCGCGGCCCGGGTTTGTTCCCCAACCAAGTCAAGCGGAAGCATTATTAAAACTTGTTCCCGATGGCTGTCCCACCCAGATCAAAGATGCCGCTAAAGGTTGTTTAGTGGCAGAGGTGGATGTGACTAACCAAGACATCGGTTTTGTGCGCGTGGGACAAAAAGCCGATATTCGCATTGATTCCTTTTCTTACAGTGAATACGGCGATATTAAGGGAGAAGTAATCTCGATCGGTTCCGATGCTTTACCTCCCGATGAAAATCACCGTTTTTATCGGTTCCCTGTCCGGGTAAGCTTGAACAGTCAAGAGTTAGTTTTGAAAGATAAATCCACTTTGCCGCTGCAATCGGGGATGTCTGTGAGTGTTAACATCAAAGTCAATGAAAATCGCACCGTTTTGGGACTATTTACCGATATGTTCAATAAACAGGTGGATACTCTCAAACAAGTCCGTTAAGCGAAAAAATTCGGGGGTAGATCCTGCCAACGGCCCGATCCGATCGCACTAATCGCTTCCGAGAGGTTAACTGCACCGGTATAAAGGGCGCGGCCCACGATTACTCCCGTTACTCCTAAAGGTTCCAAAGACAATAAACTCAGTAGGTCCGTCAGGGAACTAATGCCCCCAGAGGCGATCACGGGAATCTCGACAGATTCGGCTAATTCTCGCAAAGCGGCGAGATTAGGGCCAGAAAGGGTGCCATCTCGATGAATATCAGTGTATATAATCGTACTGGCTCCTCTTTTTGCCATATCTTGACCAAGAGCGATCGCCTCTACCTCGGAAGTTTCTAACCAACCCCGGGTGGCTACTTTGCCATCGCGAGCATCAATACCGACAATTATTTGCCCCGGAAAGCTTTGACAAAGTTCGCTGACTAATTCTGGCTTTTCTACGGCTACTGTCCCTAAAATCGCCTTTTCTACCCCGATTTTTAGGAGATTACTCACCGTTTCTAGATCTCGCAGTCCACCCCCCACCTGTACGGGAATGGCAATATCATTAAGAATTGTTTCAATGGTTGACAAATTAACCGATTTACCCTCTTTGGCTCCATCCAAATCAACTAAATGTAATCTGGTTGCCCCCTGATTGACCCATTCTCGCGCCACTATTGCGGGATTATCGTTAAAAACCTGCGATTGTTGGTAATCTCCCTGATAAAGTCGCACACATTTGCCATCGAGAATATCAATAGCGGGGATAACTTCCATGTTTTTCTCAATATCTAACTAAGGAGCGTTTTTCATTATATAGTACCAGCCGTCAGCCTTGAATCAGTGATCAGTGATCAGTGATCAGTGATCAGTTTTGAGTCTGACAGGGGAACAAGACCTCTCAAAGCATTGTCCATAAAGGTTTTGAGGCTCCTCAGTTACAAACAGATACATCGCTTTCAGCCAAAAAGCTAACGAGAGAATCAGGGATTTGGGCGAGCTTACTAGAAATCTTTGTCAACAACGGGGGGTGAGCTGCATCGAACTTTTTCGCTCGAACACCCCAAAAAGCTTGTGCTGTAAGGAGTTCAGCCAGCTTGTCCCCCTGTCAGGTTTTGAGTATTAAGTGAGCAGTATGTATTAAGTGTGCATCATCAAATGGCAGTAACAGTGCTGTCTTTTCACTGATTACTGTTTACTGATCACTGATTACTGATTATCGATTCCTAGGGGAAAAATTCTTCTAGAATGATAAGTACATATACGAGAGGAATTATACTTATGTCTGCTGGGAAGTTTCAAACAGCCGCTTCATTATCCGATCGAGAGCTAGAAATACTCGATTTAGTGGCTAATGGTTTAACTAATCAAGAAATCTCGGAAAAGCTAGAGATTAGCAAGCGTACCGTTGATAATCATATTAGTAATATCTTGACAAAAACAAAAACCGATAATCGGGTGGAATTGGTGCGTTGGGCATTGCATTGGGGTAAAGTTTGTCTTGATGATATTAATTGTTGTATCCTTCCTTCCCCAGTGCCGACCGATGATCAGGTTTCCTAAACTTCTTGGACTTTTTCTTGCGGTTAATATCATCAGTCTGGGGGGATGTAGTGATGCGGGTTTTGTCACCCCTCCCCAACAGCTTTTAGGAAATACTTTAAATACCCCTTCCTCTGAAGATAATCCCCGTTTTAACTACGATGGTCGTTATCTGGTCTTTGCCTCCGATCGCATGGGACAACGAACGATTTATTTATTCGATCGAGTGGCTAATCGTTTAGTTCCCCTGCCGGGGTTAAATCAAGCAAAAACCTATCAAGATCAACCGGATATTAGTGCCGATGGTCGCTATATTGTTTATGTGTCGGAACAGTCCGGTAAACCCGATATATATATTTATGATCGACAAACTCTGCAAGCAAAAAATCTCACCGAAAATATTTTAGGAGAAGTGCGTCGTCCGACGATTAGTGGGAACGGTCGTTTTATTGCTTTTGAAAGTAATCGTTTTGGTCAATGGAATCTGGAAATATTCGATCGAGGTGGCGAAATTTCTCCTTCTTTACCCCCGATCAATTCTTCCCCGTCCCGATAGTATTGGGGGAGAAGGGAGAAGGGTGTGGGGAGACCACTTCGTGCGCGTTGCGGGGGAGATGGGAGAGGAGAATAAATAAAAATAATCTCCTGAATGAAGGAGGGGCCGCTTTTATGGCTGACGGTTATCCCGCATTTCTCACAAACTGAGGAAAGAACCTAATTTGGAAGTTAAAAGTTGAGATTATTTTAAAATAAGAGAAAATTGTAAATTTGCGGCGTAAAAATTTAACCAAATTAGCTAAAAAGTTGCTCACGCACGGAAAAACTTGAGTCAATTAGGAAAATTTTGCAGCCCCGATCTGACGGAATTTTTCAGCAGCCATTTATCCAAATATTTAGTTTAGTTATTTTTCAGACCTTTAGACTTATCCAGTGTCCGAAAGAGCTTGAATTCTCGAATAAGCTTCTGACCAGATATCTTGATAAGGGCAAGAACTAGCAATAGCGATTAAAATTCGTCTCACGCTAATTGTTATCCTGGCTCCCAATTTGAGGAGATTAAGACGAATGGTTCCTACTGTAGCTTTAGCCATAGAGGTTTTAGCTAAACAATGTTGACGAAAAGCCTGCATCAAAACATAAGCCATTGAAGACAACCAGAGTCTGAGTTGATTACTGGCAAAAGTCTGGGCTGAAGTTCGGTCAGCAAATAAATCTAGTTGTTGTTCTTTAAGTCGATTTTCCATCTCTCCCCTCGGACAATATTTATCTGTATAAAGTTTCGAGGGAGGAATTTTAGATGCAGGTAAAGAAGTGACAACATGACGAATTTTTAAGCCCTCACTTCCATAACAAACTTTAGTTACTACTCTCCTTTGACAACTCCATGACTTTTCGGTTCGGTAGCACAGAGAGCTCCCACCAAGTCGAGTTCGGCACTAAAGAAGGAACTTCTTCTAACTCTTCATTCTTCGCCAAAAGGGACTCCATTAATTCAACAACTGGTTCAAGTCTTTGTTCATAATCCTTTTTGGCTTTCTCAATTGTATCTAAAGCTCTCAACTTTAATTGGTTATTAGTTGCCATAGCTATTACATAATCTACTTTTTGCTCATCCTCACAGAATTTCATTATCTCTTCACGACCATAAGCACTATCTGCACGAACTAGGATGTGGGTATCTGGCCAGTTTTCTCGGATTAGACCGATAACTCGCTGTAATTCTTCTAAGGCTCCCTCCGCTGGGTCTACATTAGAAGACCTCAGTTTAGCTACTAATAGGTGATGACCACAGAAAATGTATAAAGGGGCGTAACATACTCCTCGATAATACTTATTGAAGAACGCTCCTTCTTGGTTACCATGGACTTGGTCATCTGTCACATCCAGGTCTAAAATCAGACTTTTTGGCGGTTTTTGATAAGACTGGAAAAAAATATCAACGAAAGCTTTTTCCAGTTTTTCAGGTAAGAGTTCTATTGGGAGCAAGTCAAAGCTGAAGAACAAATAAACTACTTGACAAAAGCATCAATTGGGTATGGGATAGAGAAAAGAGTGGGGAAAAGACAAAAATGACTCCAGAGCAACGGGAGCATCTCACTTATGCAATGAGTATTAATACTTGTAGATGTCAACAACTAGAAAATCTTCAACTTGATCACAAAGAGAAATGAGATTATAATAGTTATAACTGACAATTCAGAATATATCTCGATGGGAGGAATAATTCAATGTTATCAGAAAATGAAAAAAGAATTAAAGAGTT
>NZ_JADBRW010000200.1:0-39266 GCF_020247025.1 Microcystis sp. M109S1 | reverse complement strand
CAGGTGGTCAATTACCTAATTTTCAGGGAAAAAGTCCCTGAATTTTCCCCCCAATCACTCCAAGGGTCGGCACTTTTTGAGGGAAAAAAAGTCTAAAAACCTTGTTGGATAAGGTTTTTAGATTTATTCAGCAAACCCTATCTACACTTTTTTCCTGTGAATAATTGGTCACTAGCCGAGGTTTTCGGCGCTAAGAAACAGATGAGAACATTGATAGATTCAGAGTCTAACTATTGACTAATAGCTATTCTCGGCGGGGGAATCAAGATTGCTTGACTCTCTTGGCTGCTAATGAGTTGAAGCCTTTGTCACTTTACTGATAACCCTCAGACCGACTAACTGTATACTAGGCTATAAGATTTGCTTAAAAATCTTCAGACCATGCCGAACTATCGACAGTACAGCGATCGCCAAATATGAATCAAGGCATAGATTTACAAGAAAGTTTCATTAAATCCCTAACAGACTTGGGATTAAGTGGAGGACTGGCTAAAGCGATTTGGATGCCTTTACCCATGTTCCTGATGATTATCGCCGCCACAGTGGGGGTTTTAGTCTGCGTCTGGTTAGAAAGGAAAATTTCCGCCGCCGTCCAACAGCGTATCGGACCGGAATACGCAGGACCCTTAGGCGTTTTACAACCGGTCGCCGACGGTCTGAAATTAGTCTTTAAAGAAGATGTCGTCCCCGCTAAGGCTGACCCTTGGTTATTCCTCTTTGGGCCAATTTTGGTGGTGATGCCGGTGTTTGTCTCCTATCTCATCGTCCCCTTCGGTCAAAATCTGGTGATTACCGACCTAAACGTGGGTATCTTTTTATGGATTTCCTTATCCAGTATTGCCCCCATTGGCTTATTAATGGCGGGTTATGCCTCGAATAATAAGTATTCCTTGCTGGGAGGCCTGCGGGCGGCGGCGCAATCGATTAGTTATGAAATTCCCTTGGCTTTATCGGTATTAGCGATCGTGATGATGTCTAATAGTCTCAGTACCATTGATATTGTCGAACAACAATCCGGTTATGGCATTTTAGGCTGGAATATCTGGCGCCAACCGGTGGGTTTTCTGATTTTCTGGATTGCCGCTTTAGCTGAGTGTGAACGTCTGCCTTTCGATTTACCGGAAGCGGAGGAGGAATTGGTCGCCGGTTATCAAACCGAATACGCGGGGATGAAATTCGCTCTTTTTTATGTGGGTTCCTACGTTAACCTCGTGCTATCGGCCCTAGTTTTCGCCGTCCTCTATCTTGGTGGTTGGGAATTTCCTATCCCCGTCAATGCTTTGGCCGGCTGGTTGGGAGTTAGTGAAACCAATCCTTGGCTACAAATTATCACCGCTTCCCTAGGGATTACGATGACAGTATTAAAAGCCTATTTTCTCATCTTCATCGCTATTCTCTTGCGTTGGACCGTACCCCGGGTTCGCATTGACCAATTACTCGATTTAGGCTGGAAATTCCTCCTACCGGTATCTTTAGTTAACCTACTACTTACCGCCGCCCTAAAACTAGCTTTTCCCTTTGCTTTTGGCGGTTAATTTCCGTTTTTGCCCTGTTAACCCACTATACCTCTGACCATCATGTTTAACATCCTCAAACAAGTCAGCGATTACGCCAAAGGTAGCATTCAAGCGGCGAAATACATCGGCGAAGGTTTATCCGTTACCTTTGATCATATGCGTCGTCGTCCGATTACCGTCCAATATCCCTACGAAAAGTTAATTCCCTCGGAACGTTATCGGGGTAGAATTCACTTTGAGTTCGATAAATGTATCGCTTGTGAAGTTTGTGTGCGAGTTTGTCCGATTAATTTACCAGTAGTAGATTGGACTTTTAACAAGGAAATTAAAAAGAAAGAACTCAAACACTACAGTATCGATTTTGGGGTCTGTATTTTCTGCGGTAATTGTGTGGAATACTGTCCGACTAATTGCCTATCGATGACCGAAGAATACGAACTAGCGACCTATGATCGTCATGAATTAAACTATGATAACGTCGCCCTAGGCCGTTTACCCTACAAAGTCACCCAAGACCCGATGGTGACACCTCTGAGGGAATTAGGTTATCTACCTAAAGGTGTCATCGAACCCCACGATTTACCCGCCGGTAGTCAACGCGCCGGTAAACGTCCAGAAGAAATTACTGATTAATTAGCAGTTAGGAGACTCCGAGATAGCTTTTTCTCCCCAATCCCCCCCGCAACGCGCACGCAGTGACCACTCCATCACCTAATCCCTGACTGATAACTAATAATTAATAACTCTCAAACATAAAAGGAGATGAAACTACTGTGAATTTAGCCGAGGGCGTTCAAATAGTATCTTTTGGCATTTTAGCGGCCCTGGTAATCGGGACTGCTTTAGGCGTGGTACTATTATCTAATATCGTTTATTCCGCCTTTTTATTGGGCGGTGTTTTTATCAGCATTTCGGGTTTATATCTCTTACTAAATGCTGACTTTGTAGCGGCGGCACAAATTCTAATTTATGTGGGCGCAATTAACGTTTTAATTCTCTTTGCCATTATGCTTGTTAACAAGCAAGAAGACTTTTCTGATATTCCTAAACGTTGGATTCGTCGGGCATCTACTGCTTTAGTTTGTGTGGGTTTATTTGTACTGTTATCGACCATGGTTTTAATCACGCCTTGGTCAATTTCTAGCACTTCTCCCGCAGTAGTGACTAATACTTTAGTAGAAATCGGTAAGCATTTCTTTAGTGATTTCCTGCTACCCTTTGAATTAGCTTCTGTGCTATTATTAATGGCCATGGTCGGAGCAATTATTTTAGCTCGTCGTGACCTTATCCCCACCCTGAAAGCTGAAGAACCTACGGCCACAGCTTTAACATTACCCGAACGACCCAGAGAATTAACCGCCCCTAAATAAGACCAAAGAAAGAGGTATCATGCAGATTCAGTTAGAGTATTATTTGTTATTAGCGGCGGCTTTGTTTTGTATCGGAATTTACGGTTTAGTCACCAGTCGCAATGCTGTCCGGGTTTTAATGTCGATCGAATTGATGCTCAATTCCGTTAACATTAACTTAATGGGTTTTTCCAACTATCTTGACCCCGCTAATATCAGAGGCCAAATCTTTACTATTTTCGTGATTACCGTAGCGGCAGCCGAGGCAGCCGTGGGTTTAGCGATTATCCTTACTATCTATCGTAACCGCGACACGATCGATATGGAACAGTTTAATCTGCTCAAATGGTAAGCTTTTAAATATTTACCCCCCCTCTCCCTTTTTTGGGGAGAGTTTTTTTTGGCTAATTTTCCCTGTTAACGGGGATAAATCTCGGTGACAACTCGATCGGGGGAACTACTACTAACAACAATGTTATTATCTTCTAAAGTGCCGATCGCTTTATCGCCAGTGAGATTAAATTTTGGTTCCTGTTGTTCATAGATAATATTCCCCTCGGCCTCGACAATTTTTTCCGACATTTTCCAAGTTAAGATCTGACTATACAATTGCGCTCCAGTTTTCTGATTAATCCCCTTAACCCCATCCTTGAGATAAGCGATACGATTGCCTAATTCCACCACCACACGATTACCGGTAATAGTGATTTGATCTTGATATTGAAAAATTTCCGTGGGGCGATCGGACGTTAGGGTACGATTTTGATAGTTCCAAATTGCCTGAGAACCAGAAATCTGTAAAGGTGGTTCTAAAGAGCGATATTCGAGGTTTTCTTGTAGGATAACCTGATTATTTTTTCTTTCCCAACGACCGCCGATAGCAGTAAGGCGATCGATAATAGTTTTATTAATATAGCGATCAAAAGCGACTTTTTGATCGGTACTAATGACCTGTTGAGGAATTTCCCAGTACAGGCGCTCGGTTTGCAGGACAACACGGGATTCCTTGGCGGTAGCCACCACTTGACCTTGTAATTCTAGTTTTTCTTGGCGCGTGTGGTAGAGTCCTTGGCGCGCCTTGGCTTCTAGTTGTAGATGACTACCTTTGATCCCTTTGGGGGAGATTAAAATACCTTCCTTGGGTAGCCAACGCAATTCAGGCGCGTTAATAATGGCCTTATTGCGGGGATCTACAGCCACAATATTATCTTTGAGGAGAATTTCCTGGCCTTCCTTGTAAACTTCACCGCGGTCAGCACTAACCTGTAAAACTACTTTCCCATCTTGATAGATATTACCCTTGATATTTTCCAGACGGGCAATTTTTTGGTCTTGGGTGTAGGTAGCTTTTTTGACTTGAATTTTCCAGAGGGGTTGTCCGGAGGGGTTAGCCTGTTCTAACGTGGCATTATTGAGAATTAAGCGGCCAGTTTCTTCAATTTTAGGCGATTCTGTCGGCGAAATTGTCGGCGGATCAGGCGGTTGACAGGCCGTTAATCCCAGCAAACCGATTAGGAGGGCAGCCCCGTGCCCAATTGATAGTTTTAAGTGTAACCGCTGCCTCAATTTCGATCGCTCCGCTGCTATTTTCTCTCCTCCCAGTGTAGGGTAAGGGGTCGCCCCTTGACCGAGCGGTATTGTTAATCGCTAGTTTTGCTGGGAAAAACCCCCGGTTGAACGGTGAGAGTTTGTTGTTTACCCCTGCGGTTAATCTCGATTTCCAGATTACCACCGATCGCACTGGTTTCTACACCTTGCTGCACATCGGCGGCGGTTTTAACGGGATTTCCTGCCACAGTTTCGATGATATCACCCGCTTGCATTCCGGCTTTTTGGGCGGGGGAATTTTCCACCACTCGCAGGACGATTACCCCTTCATTTTGGTCAATATTAAAGTTTAATTCTTTAGTTTCGTTCAATTGCTGCCGTAATTCTGGGGTTAGCGTCACCATGTGGATACCGATGTAGGGATGTTCCGCTTTACCCTTGCTAGATAGCTGTCCCGCCACTTTTTGGGCGGTTTCGATGGGAATAGCAAACCCTAAACCCTGAGCATCGGCCCGAATTGCCGTATTAATGCCGATAACTTCCCCCTTGGCGTTTAGCAACGGGCCGCCGGAATTGCCGGGGTTAATAGCGGCATCGGTTTGAATAAAACGGACTCGTTTATCGGGAACCCCGACTTCGCTGCTAGTCCGGCCCAAGGCACTAATAATGCCCACCGTAACCGTATTATCTAAGCCTAGGGGATTGCCAATAGCGATCGCCCACTCCCCGGGGATTAAAGTTTCGGCCTTGCCAAAAGTCACCTTCGGTAAATTTTCCGCCTCGATTTTCACCAGGGCCACATCGGTCATATTGTCAACCCCCAGGACTTTACCCTGATAGGTTTGACCGTTTTTCAAAGTCACTTTTACTTGGGTTGTCCCTTCCACCACATGGGCATTAGTTAAAAGTAGCCCATCTGTACTGATTATAAACCCAGAACCGGTTCCCCGTTCCAAATGCTCCCTGGGAATCGGCACTTCATTACCAAAAAAGCGCCGAAAAAAGGGCTGTTTAAATTCTTCGGGAATTTGGTCGGCCACTTCCCGGGCCGAGTCAATCCGCACCACCGCCGGCCCGACTTTCTGCACGGCCTGGGCGATAAAATTAACATTGCCGTCGTTTTGGGGAATAACAGGGAGAGAGAGGGAAGCGGGGAGGATTGCCGGCGGTTTATTTACCTCTAGGGGTGCTTTTCTGCTTAAATACTGATTTCCTAGCACCCCCACAGTACCGCCTAGGGCGAGTAATCCCAGTGAAATCCCCAATCTTGTCAATAAACCCATAAGCTCTAGCCCTAAAATGTCGTGTGCGGTAGAATCGGCGCAAAACTTACCTATAATTATAGGCTGTCTTTTTCAAAGACGAACCCCTGGGGCAGATAAAGGCTTTTTGTATTTGATGGCAGTGGCAATCACTTTGATTAAGCGTTTCTCATAAAGGTGAAGTGTAACGTATATTTGGCATCGTCTCCACTCTCCAGTCTGCTGACTCCCCAAAAAGAAAATTTCGTACTCTACTATTAAGATAACTGCTGTAAGAATACTTCCCTGTAGTCAAGTGGCTAAAACTTAACTCAGATGCTACATTTTCTGGAAATCTATTGGCTTTAAATATTGACAAAATTCTCGAAGCGTAATATGATGTTTTCAAATATTTCAAGGCTGAGTTTATGAATGATAATTTAAAGCTGGTTAATACACCTGAAGGTAAATTTTATTGTCTCGACCCGAAGACATCTAATTTATTGGAAAATCTGCGAGATTTGGCGAGTGCCTATCCTGGAATCGACGATAAAATGATTCATCCGGGGGATGTTTGCTTTGATATTGGTGCCAATATTGGCACTTTTTCAACTTTGGCAGCCCGTTTATCATCCCCTGAAGGCCGAGTATTTGCCTTTGAGCCTTGTTCAGAAACTCATGAAATTCTCTTGGAAAACCTGCGATTGAATAATGTTTCACATTTAGTACAAGTACAAACTGATGTTATTAGTGATACTCAAAAAAAATTTTCTATAAAAAAAGCCCCCAAAAACATGGGAGCTACACGCTTTATTGAATCATCAGAGGTGGAGGGAGAACTATTTACTTCCACAACCTTAGATTTTTGGATAGAAAATAATTTGCATCTGAAACAATGTGATTTTATTAAAATAGATGTGGAAGGAATGGAGATTAAAGTTCTTCAGGGAGCTAGGAAGACCTTAAAAAAGTATCACCCCATGTTATATATTGAAGTTTGTTTGCCCCATTACGAAAAATATGGATTTAAAATTGAGCAATTGCAAGAATTTTTAGCGGAATTTGGTTACCATTTCTTTCGTTATTTCGCTCCTGCGCCTTTTCTCACTAGCGATCTACGTCGCCTCCATTCTCTTAACCAAGGTTCTTATTTTTATAATTTAATCGCCATTCACCCTAGCAGTCCTCGCTATCCTCAAAAATACAATTCTACACAAGAAGCTTTCCTGTTTATGATTCAGGAAAAATCAACAATTAATTATAGTGAATTACGCAGAAAATTTCCGATCAGAACTACAATTAAAAAACTTGTTAGGGGAGAAAAAAAGCCAGAATAAACTGAGATTTACCCCAACTGCGAGACTAATTAGGGAACTTACCCTGTTAACCCGTCTTCTTTTAGCGGTAAAATCACGAAACAGCTTTGAGAATCTCAGTTCATGCAATTGTTTGATCGCATCCGTTTAGGGATAGCCGTAGCGGTGGCTAAAACCGTTACTGCTCTGGTTAAAGGACTCCGTTTAGGGGCTGCCAGCGTCTTGCCAGGGGAAATTGCCCGTCGTCTCCATCCCCGTTTGTTACCGCTACTCTGTGGGCAAGTCCGACGGGGGGTAATCCTGGTGGTTGGCACGAATGGAAAAACTACCACTTCCCTACTGCTAAGAACTATTCTAGAGCGTCAGGGGGCAAAAGTCACCCATAATACCACCGGGGCGAATTTAATTAATGGTTTAATCACTGCTTTATTAGCCGATGCCAATTTATTCGGCACTTTAAAGGCTGATTATGCCATTTTAGAAGTGGATGAAAATATTCTCCCTTTGGTTTTAAAAGATTGTCGTCCTCGCGCTATTTTAGCTCTAAATTTGTTTCGCGATCAACTCGATCGCTATGGGGAAGTAGATACAATTAGTCGCCGTTGGCAAGGAGCCATATCTCCCCTACCCACCAATACTTTAGTGATTCTCAATGCTGATGATCCGACCCTTTCCCATTTGGGTCAACAACTGCCCCAACGAGTTGTATATTTTGGCTTAAGTGAGCCAGAATTATATCTAGAAGAAATTCCCCACGCTGTCGATTCTATTTACTGTCCTAAATGTGGTGCTTCTTTGGATTATCGCGGGGTTTATCTCTCCCATTTAGGGGATTTTAGTTGTCCTAGTTGCGGCTTTAAAAAGAGTAATCCTGCTTTTCATAGTCAGGATTGGCCGCAGATTTTAATCGGTGTTTATAATAAATATAATACTTTAGCGGCGGGTTTAGTAGCCCAGGAATTAGGGATTAAAGATCGAGAAATTTTTGAGACAGTTCAGGGTTTTAAAGCGGCTTTTGGTCGAGCGGAAGAATTAGAAATTGAGGGTAAAAAAGTTAGAATTTTACTGTCTAAAAATCCCGTGGGTATGAATGAAACAATTCGCGCAGTGGCTGATATTTTACAGAAAGAAAAGTCTTCTACTACTCTCTTGGTTCTCAATGATCGCATCCCCGACGGTACGGATGTTTCTTGGATTTGGGATGTGGATACGGAAAAATTAACCCGTTTGGGAACAACTTTAGTAGTGACAGGCGATCGACTTTATGACATGGCTTTACGCTTACAATATAGTCAGGATAGTCTCAGTTATCCAGTTAATTTAATTGTTGAATCCGAGCTAAAAAAAGCGATCCAAATTGCGATTAATAACACCAAAAATGAGGAAACTTTACATATTTTACCTACCTATTCTGCTATGTTAGAAGTACGAGAGATTCTCACGGGACGAAAGATTTTGTAGAAGTTAGAAAAGAGTGAAGATTGGTGTTAGGTGTTGGGGTGTTAGTTGAATTTCCCCCATCCCCTATCCCCCATCCCCTATCCCCCATTCCCTAATCCCCTAAAAAATTATGCAAGAACTAGAACTAAAAATCGGCTGGTTATATCCGACATTAATGAGTACCTACGGCGATCGAGGTAATGTTATTACTATCCAAAGAAGATGTCAATGGCGTGATATTGCTGTGACAATTATTCCCCTAGATGCTCAAACAGAAGCCGAGACATTTTATCAAGTAGATATAATTGTTGGGGGTGGGGCGCAGGATCGGCAGCAGGAGATCGTTATGCGCGATTTACAAGGGGCAAAAGCAGCGGCGATGAAAGAACAATTATCGGCAGGAATACCGGGAGTTTTTACCTGTGGTTCCCCACAATTATTAGGACATTATTACGAACCAGCTTTCGGTCAAAGAATCGAAGGATTAGGATTATTAGACCTAGTAAGTAAACATCCCGGACCGGATGCAAAACGCTGTATCGGTAACGTAGTTTTTGAAATTACTGCCTCCCCCTTAGCGGAGGAAATTAAAGCTATGACCGGGGAAAAACCGCTAGTAATTGGCTTTGAAAATCACGGGGGTCGTACCTATTTACAGACCGTTTCTCCCTTAGGAAAGGTGATTACCGGTTACGGAAATAACGGAGAGGACGGTTATGAAGGAGCATTTTACCACAATGCGATCGCCACCTATGCTCACGGTCCCCTACTACCCAAAAATCCCTTTTTAGCCGATTGGTTAATCACAAAAGCTTTAGAACAAAAGTATCAAAAAGCCATTTTTTTAGCAAAACTTGATGATTCTCTGGCCCTGAAAGCAAGATTTGCCATGTTTGAACGACTAGAACTAACCGGCGTGACCAATAAAGCCTAAACTGGTCATATACACTTATGGCAGGAGATAGTCAAACTAGCCATTAAGAATTTTAATTGTGGCAGCTTATGAAATTATGACTGGAAAAATTATCGATCGTCAAACGGCGGGGTTTCTCGTCCTCATCATTCCCCTAGCGGTGCTAATCATCCTTGTTTTTACCGCTTGGCCATTGCTCCTACTTGTCTTCTTCTTAACTCTTGCAGTCAAGGTGTGGCAAGACTATCGCTGGTCAAAATTATCGACGGTGATTAACCCCTATTTCAATCAACTTTTACAGGACAATCAAGGTTGTCTCACCCCGATTGACCTATCGGCAAAAGCCAATCTCACGGCCAAATTAGCCAGACAATTTTTAGACAAAAAAGCTGAGGAATTTGGGGCGCAAAAAAAAGCTGTAGGCGATAAGGGTATGGCCTATTACTTTATCACCGCCAGTACCTTGGGTAGTATTTTTGATGAGAGTGACCCCTCTTTAGAAGAAATAGGGGAAAAACAAATTCCTGCGATTACTGCCTCGAGATTCCCTCGGACCAATTTAGAGCAATCGCAGGAGGCTAAATCCCCCCTGATTGTCGCCGAGAAGAGCGAAAATTCTGTCCCGGAGGTTCCTGTTATTTCCTCCTCCCAACCTCTGACTAATTTAGGTAAATTATTTGAGGAAAAAGAGGAAGAAAATACCGCAGCGATCACTGTTCAAGAAACGGTAATTCAAGAACCGGAGGAGATAATTAATCCTAGTTTGAACAGTCCTGACAGTTCTTTATCCCAATCAGAATCAGAAGTTAGGGAAGAATCTCTAACCACTGTATCTGAAACCATCTCGTCGATGAGTTTGGCGGATTTGGCTAAACGTTTAGGAGTTACCCCAGCCGTTTTGGGTAGAAACAAAAAAAATAAATCGGAAGCAGAATTTGCCGATTGGAGTCGCATCAGAGATCCCGATGGTATTGCTTGGAAATTTGACGCAAAAAACTCCTTATTTGTGGTCAGCTGATAGGGAATTTGGTTTGTTTTTTAGACAGGCTCAATGCCTGTCTTTTTTGGCTCTACGTCCGACTCCTGTTTCATCTACAAAATTGCCTTCAAGCACCAAAATATCTTCACCACCAGGATGTCCATGCAGCGGGAAAAAACCACCGGGATAGAATCGAGTCAGCATTGTCAATGGATGATCCTGGATTTCATGGTCAGACTCGAAACAGCCAAACCAAATTCCAGTAAAGTTTGTCTGAAACCAAGTTAATCGTGTGGGAAGCACAGATGTGCGACTTATTGACATACTCCCACCGTCAAGCTACGCTGTGACGGGGGATTCTTGACCCATCGCTGTTAGAAATTCCTTGTTCAACGAGACGGCTTAGATTCTCAATGTCTCCACTGAAAATCTTTCTTGCCGGACTCTCCCAAGGCGTTTGGGTCGGTTTCTGTTTCCCCAACAGTACCGTTGAGATGATTTCCCAAATATTGCAACCCTTTTTTAAGAATATTTATTGCTGCATTATGATCCCTATCTAAGATTGTTTTACAATTGGGGCATTGATGAGTAAGTGCAATCGCCTATCTTGTAGGGTGCGTTAGTGATAGCGTAACGCACCAATTTTCTTAAGATAATGCGTTACGGCGCGATAATAATTTAATTATTAACAAATTTCCTTTAAATACGCGCAAACACGCACCCTACAAGCTGATTTAAGAGAAGTAGAATCCTTTATTTAGTCAATAGTTAACATATAATTGAGTTAAGACATTCTCATTCAACGATTTTCCCTATGGCACAAGCTCAGGAACCGGACGATAAAAATTATGAAGTGGAGCGTCAATTGAGCAGTCTTAATCAGCGACTGGAGCGTCTGGAAGATACCCAAGTGACAGGAAGAGAGCTAAACCGGAGTTTTGATCGAGTCTATGAGGAAATTGATCATCTTGAAGATAAAGTTGATCGGCTTCAATCGAATTTTGAAGAGTTTCGTGATGAGATTAACCAAAAATTAGATACGATTTTACAACATATTACAGGCATCAATTAAATGGTGATTACCAGATTGACAAAGATTGCTGCGGGGGGTATTGGTTGAGAGATGAAGATTAACGATGGTATCACTCCCTAGTAGTGACAGTATCGATGCGAGTGCCGATTTAGCAGTGCGAGAGAAAATTGTTATAATAACTAAAAAACTCACTACACCAGTCTTAAGGAGGAAAAGATGTCTCAACTCTCTATTCAATCAGATCTGGTCGAGGATAAAATTCAGGCTAGGCTCGTTCATTGCGTCGCCTCAATTATTGATTATTTTATCAAGAATGAGAGCTTATTAGAAGATTTAAATAGAGAGGAAATGGTTGAGTATTTAATGAAGTTACTAAGCCAAAATTTTTCTTCTTCAGAATTAGAAATGATGTCCGATGAAAATCTAAATCAGAAAATTAGGCAAGTTTTGGGAGTACAAGCAATGGCGGGAATGCTGAAGGATTTAACTTCGGAACAAATGGCAGAGTTTGACGCAGTGATCGCAAGTTTTAGACAAAAATATTAAATAGTCGTGGGTTATCTACTCGATACTAACATTGTCACAGCTATTCTCAAAGACAACTAAGTAGTTGTTGAGAAATTAAGTGAAGTAAGACTACAAGGAAATGATGTTTTTATAAGCTGTATTACCTATTTAGAAACTGAGGCTGGGTTATTAGCAGTTAAAGCAACGAATAAGTTAGCAAGATTTCAGGATTTGTGCCGCACTGATTTAAGAGTATTGTTATTAGATACAATGGAAATTGTCCATGAAGCTGCAGCAATTTCTGCTGATTTAAGGCGCAAAGGAACCCCAATACAAATGGCTGATATTCTCATTGCATCAACAGCTATTAGCCATAATCTCATCCTCATTTCTGATGACTCAGATATGCTGAGAGTTCAGAGATTAACCGTAGAAAATTGGCTGCGATGATGTAGGGAGATAAGCTGTTCATCATTGTAATCAAACCAATCTTATCCTAGGTTGGGTTTCGTTCCTCAACCCAATCTACAGATTACTAAAAATTGTTGATAAGTAACAATTTTAGTTATTCCAAATTGTTGCAAAATCAATAAATCTTGATCGCCTGTAATTAAAAAATCAGCTTGACTATCTTTGGCTAAGGCTAAAAGGTAGTTATCTTTAGCGTCTCTACAGATATTAATTTTTGATTTAGTCTCAATACATAACCCAATTATGCTTAAAAGTTCAAGTAATTCTTGAACTTTACTTTTTGGAAAATGCTTTTGTAATTTTGGTCTTTTGGTAACAAGGTTAATTTCATTAAGTAGCTGTGGAGAAAAAATCGGCACAAGAGTTTTTTCAATCAGTAGATATTTTAAACTGGCTAACTGTTTACCAATAAGAAAGCTAATCCAAAGGTTAGTATCAATAATAACTTTAATCGGTGGCTTGTTGTCCATAAATTTTAGCCCTAACTTCCTCCACTTCTTCGGTAATTGTCTCTAGGGAAAGCTCATCAGTTTTAAAGGTTTCTAAAAGTTGGGTTAATTTTTGATTTAAAGTTTCTTTTTCGAGTTCTTTACTGAGTTGTATTTTGTCACTTTCTGGGAGTTGTTTAACCAAATCTAAAATCTGGTTAAAGTTTAAGGTTAGTTGGTAAGTTTTTTGGTTCATTTTCTCAAATTATTGTTTATTGATAAAGCGAGGTATTAGGTATCAAGTTCCTGAAAAGCTGATGTTTACATGAGCAAAACCCCTAAAATTAGACTTGACAAAAAACCTGAGATCGTTATATTCTACAGGTTAAAAGCTTTGAGAGAAGGATAACCAACCCCCACGCCCCACGCACCAATTATATCATTCATTCTACCTGAATATCAAACAGGAACTAGAAGCCTGTTACTAGGGAGAGATTGCTACGGGGGGATATTGATTGAGAGATCAAGGTTAACTCTGGTATCATACCATATAAAGCTTTTGTCGGGTGCGTTAGTAATAGCGTAACGCACCAATTTTCTTAAGATGGTGCGTTACGGCGCGATCATAGTTTAATTATGGCTCTTCGTTACTTGGTATGGTTCGATAGGGGGGCATAAATCGACTAAATCCTTATCTGGCAAGAGATTTAATCCATTAGTTCGCTCTAGATCAAAAATAATTGACAAAAATCGCCAAATATCTTTCTATATAAGGGTTTCATCTCTTATAATCCTGTCCGTTGCATAAGACAAACCGAAGAGCCTTAATTATTAACAAATTTCCTTTAAATACGCGCAAACACGCACCCTACAAACCACAGATTACTACCTCAATTTTTTCAAAAAAATCGACCCGCCGCTAGGCGGGAAAAAGAGAAAAATTGAAAAAAGTAAAAAAGGGTAAAAAAGGGTAAAAAGAGAATAAGGGTTACAGAGTCCTCCCAGCACCGCACACCACCCGAAAACCGAGGAAGAAGCTGAAGTAGTCGCGGCGGTTGTAGTTGAAGCGGAAAGCGGAACGGCAGTAACTTGGATTGTCGTACCAAGAACCGCCCCGCAGTATTTGATAATCATTATCATTTGTCAGCCAAGCACTGCCATCCTTTGGCGCTCCGATATAGTTATCGTGCCAATTGTCCTCGCACCACTCCCAAACATTGCCACTCATGTCATACAGTCCCCAAGCATTAGGCCTTTTCTGGCCCACAGGATGAGTTTTATCCTGAGAATTTCCGTTATGCCAAGCGTAATCTCCTAACTGATTGGCATCATCACCGAAATAATAGCGAGTGGTTGTCCCCGCACGACAGGCATATTCCCATTCCGCTTCCGTCGGTAGGCGATAGGTTTTTCCTGTTATTTGACTCAATTTTTGGCAAAAGGCTTGAGCATCATTCCAACTAACCTTTTCTACCGGATTTTGGGGATTGTTTTGAAACAGAGAGGGATTGTTTCCCATTACCGCTTCATATTGTGCCTGAGTCACCGGATATTTCCCGATCGCAAAACTGTTTATTTTAACTGGGTGTTGAGGCTTTTCATAACTTGTAAGCTAAACGGCGCTTAACCTGCATGATCCAATAGCTATAACCCTTTTGGAGTCTATATCGGTGATCCGAAGTAAAAGCCGTTTAGCTTAGCATCGCGATCACTATCAGGAGAGCCCATGATAAATTGACCTGCTGGTAAGCCTACCATCTCCAGTGTTATTCCCTTGGATATTTTTTCGGTGAAGTTTGTCAGTGGAGTTGGCGCTACTTTAGGTAGGGGTGTAGATGTCACCGGAGCGTTACTTTTCCCTAAGTTACAATCCTTTGCGCGAGAGGAGAGAGCCCCCAGGAAGCCACCATTGAGACCGAACCGGAGCAGAAACATCTCAAGAAACGATAACTGCAAAGCCAGCGGGAATAAATGCGGCTCCAGACTGGTACCTATCTGCCTAGCAATAACCACAGCAACCACAACCATCAGTGAGTAAATACAATACATCGAATATAGCAAACTGAAACCGATCTCATCCTTAAGAGAACGCAAAAAGTCCCAGTTGACAAAAAGTTTAATACGCCGAATAAGCCGAATAAAACAATTAGGCTTATGCCAATTAACATCTGACGCTACCAAGATAACCACAAATACCCAACAAGTAAAAATACCAACCACATACCAAAACGCAAACCAAAACACAAACCAAAAAAAAGCCCACCCAAAAAGAAAAACCCACAACGGCCACAACGTTAATCCCACACTGATCGAGAAAATCGAGCAAAACAAACCCCAAAAAACCAAAATTGCCACGATACCAATCGGCGGAACAACGAAACGATAAAATAAAAATGGGAAGTGAGCTTTGGGGGCTGCATTATTAAACGTTAGGTTCCTGTAAGACAACCATTTTCCTCTTTTTCTCCAGCCGACGAGATCGCCGAAATTTTTCCAGACTTCTTGATGGAAATTTTCGAACAATCCCCCATTATCCCCTCTCGTGCCACCGAGACTCTCATAGATTTCTTTCTGGACGCTGAAGCCAAACTTACCCTGACTGTAGTGTAGCCAGAGTTGGTCAATAGTTTGCAAATCTTCACAGGGGAAATTGTCAATATCCTCTGTCTTTAGCCATCCACGTTTGCTTTCCCTGCTGACAACCTGAAGCATGACTTTACGTGTTTCTTTGTCTGCTTCTTTCCAGTTTCCCGCTGCTAGGAGTTGCTGTAATCGAGAATAGTTAACACCCCTAGCACTTTTAAGCACAATATTAGTCATTGTTTTTACTCCTTTAAGTAGTTGGGTTGACGTTAAAAAAGTTGGTTGTGTTGGGTTTCGTGCCTCAACCCAACTACAGGATATTGAAGTAGGGTTTCTCCTTCAATAAACTCTTGCACTAAATAGAAAGAGTTTCCTTCCGAGAAGTAGTCATAAACAGGGGGAATTTGTTCGTGTTTTAATTCGTCTAATTTTTCTGCTTCTCTTTGAAATAACTCCTGAGACTTCTCCAGAGCCGCTCCCTGCATTTGAGCGATAAATTTTTTAATCACGCAGGGTTTTCGATTAAAATTCAAGTCTTCGGCTTGATAAGTTCTACCGAATGCGCCTTCCCCTAAAACCCCGACAATGAGATAACGGCTATGAAAAGAATATGATTGGGTATTTTGGCTTAAATTTCCGCCACATCCTTGACAATAGCGATAATGAGTCGGATTTTGAGGATGGGAACATTCGGGATTGAGACAGTAGAGGATACTCATAAATCATCTGGAGGAACTTGATTAAGTACCTAAAAAAAATTGATGATATCATTAAGAGAAAATGAGAGGAAAGAGTGTAGGCTCCCTGAGTCGGTTACAAATCTGGTCAAAAAACCAAAATTAACAATCCACGCACCGATTATATCATTTTTGGTTTGCGGTGGACGTTGTAGAATAGAGAAAACCTACTGCGCTGATAGATGCCATGCCCTCTCCTGCTATTACCACGATCATCAAGATGGTTGAGTCTCTGCCTGATGAGCTTCAAGAGCAGTTAGTAGAGTACGTTCGAGCTTATATTGCAGAAATTGAAGAAGAAAAACGATGGGATCAGTCTTTTAAACAGACGAAGAATAATCTAGTCGTAGCAGCTCGAAAAGCCAAAGAAGAGATTGCGGCAGGATTGTCCGCACCGATGGATTATGAGCAGCTATGAATTCCGCAACATTGCCTTCATTTTGGCAGAAGTATCGCAACTTGAAGCCAGCAGTCAAAGCCGGAGCCAGGAAAGCATATCGGTTATGGGTGGAGAATCCGTTTCATCCATCGTTACATTTTAAGTGTATTGACAGCGACGAAGATATTTGGTCAGTGCGTGTAACGAAGAGTCATCGAGCTTTGGGAGTGCTGTCAGGGGATACAGTGACCTGGTTTTGGATTGGCGATCATGATGAGTACGAAAAGTTTTATTCCTAAAACACAGGAACTAGAAGCCTGTTCCACGGGAAAGATTGCTGCGGGGGGGTATTGATTGAGAGATGAAGGTTAACGCTATCACCTCTTTAAAATGCGATTACCAACGGATTTACTATAACTTTTTGCTTAATGGTATTTAGCGAATATAATTTGAATTATCAATCATGAATTGCTGGCATTGCTTGTTAGATTTAAGTAAGGAAATAGCGGTTTTAAAAATCTTGAGGATTAAGAATAAAAATACCATACATAGATTTGTCCAAAGTTCTTCTCTAACTTCTTTAACGATTTGGCTTATATTGAAATAATCTGAATTTCCGTGACTCGGTGCATTGGTTTAGTTGGCTTTTCGGTGGTGATTAGTTCATCAGCTTCAATTTGGAATGCGGCAGCAACATGAAGTGCATCCATCGCCGCTAAACCGTAAGTGCCAGCAATTTCATGAGCATCCTCGATAATTTTTTCTAAGTCAGTTGCCCAGTAGGTAACAGCAAGAAAAAATGTTTTGTAAAATTCTCTTTCTTCTTGTTGCTTGTTAAAAGTTGCTTTAGGTAATACTTCTAACTGAACAAATCGACTTGAGGCAAACTCCCGATTTTCATCGTTTAGAATTTGATAGGCTTTGATACTGGCTGATTGGATGCCTTGGAAAGCAGTAATGAGTACGCCAGAGTCTATGTAGGCTTTCTTATGACTCACTGCATCCGCCTCGACGTGCAGCAAGTTCTTTTTCTATTTCGTTTTCATTGAGCAGTTGCAATCCAGCCGCAATCGCCCGCTGTCGGATTTCCCATAACTTTTTGCTTAATGGTGTTTGGGGAATAAAATTAGATTGTGGTGCTGTTGTTTCTGACTTAGATTTCAGTGTTTCAACAAATTGTAAAACTTTTTGTTGCTTTTCCGGTGTCAATTCTCGCCATTGTTCAAGTAGTTCTTCTTCTTTACCCATAAATACCTCGCTCTTGAATTATGAATTGTTTGGTTTTGAGCGATGCTCATTAAGAAAAACCACTCCAGACACAGAAGATACAGAGATTGTAGGTTGAGTGTTTGCGGTTTCCAATTCGGTCAAAAAAATAAAATTAACAATCCACGCACCAATTATATCATTGATTCTACCTGAATATCAAACACAGGAACCGGAAGCCTGTTCCACGGCAGTGGGAGCTAGGGGTTGCTAACAGGGGGAACGGTGATGACAAAGCGGATGACAGTTCCGATAACTGCTGTTGCCAAGATGGTAATTAATGCCCAAATTTCGGCCTTCTGGGAGCCTTTAATTTCTTTTAGATCACCTTGTAAGGTGTTGACTTCTCCCTGTAATACCTTGAGGTCTCCCTTGACTTCGGCCTCGAATCTGACTTGAACAATCTTGATGTCTGTGACATCTTTCTGGAGCGCGTCTAGCTTCTGATTGGTATCTTTAAGATTCTGATTAATCTGGTCTAGGATTTTTCCTAAATCGGTTTCGATGGTGGGGCCGCTCATGGGTTAGACTCCTAATCAATCGGTGCGCTCACTAATGATTGGGCTCTTCTGGTTTCTGTGTGGAAACGAGGTCTATACTGATACTTTCTTCCGCAAAATAGCCCTAAAAGTCTTGCCCGATAAGCATTTCACGATTCCATAAGCAAAAATTATCACACAAAGTCGAGAAGAGCCATGATTGTAGATGGTAGAGTGCGTGTTTGCGGTTAGTAATTCGGTCAAAAAAATAAAATTAACAATCCACGCCCCAGGTACTAATATCACTAATTGTCCCTGAATATCAAACAGGAACTAGAAGCCTGTTCCACTGTAACTTTAAAAACCCACTTCCCACTCTCCTATACTTTTAAACAGTATTTAGTATCACTCCCTCATAATGACATCGTTGATTTTTGTTGAGGATGTTTATGGTGATAATTTTAGCACTCGTAGGCTTTGTTAGCCGAGCGCCTAAGGACTATAAACTACATGGCATAGCAACTTTTTTCGGAAGTATCAAAGTGAGCAAGCGGAATTTTTTGGGCGATGATAGAAGTTTTTTGCGGCAAAAAAACAGAACGTTGCCGGAAATATTCACCAAAATATTGACGGTAGAGAGGACAACTCACTCGGCAAAATTTACCTTGTCGGTGAATCAGTCCGAGACTTTCTAGGTGAAAAGCTGCCATTAAATCAATTTCTATGTCTTTTTCTGCCATCACCACCTTAGCAAAGATAGCCGCTAAATTGCCTTTTAAGTATTGTAGATGCGAAAGTAACCGTTTAAGATGGTCTGCAAAAATATTACTTTCCTGCTCGATCGAAGTAGCTAAAATGGTTTCTAGGGTACAATTACCCCGAGCAATATGATAGCAAGCAAGACGAATTAAATAGGGATTACCCCCTAGAAATATCCGTAATTTTTCGTAGTCAAAATTCTGATCTAATCCCTGTCTTTGACTTAATTCTCGTACTTGTGCGCTGGTAAAATTAGGCAATTCGATCGGTAGGCCAAGACTAAAAGGAGATTGATAGATATCTGAGGTTTTACCAAGCTCGTGTGCAGGGGAATAGGCAACAATTAAACGTAATTTTTGCCAGAGGGGTTTGTTTTTGCCTTCCTCGTGCCAGAGGTGCAGAATACTAAAAAATTCTTCCCTTAGCTGTGGATAGGATAAAAGATATTCAAGATCATCAAAGGCAATCACTAAAGGGCGATCGAGATGGGAGAGAATATGCTTTTCTAGATAGATTTTACAGTTAATTTTACCCCCCAAGAATTCATCCCAATTCTGTGGGAGATGATTGTCTAAATCTAACTGGCGACTAATACTAACACAAAGCCAACGCAGCCAGTGATTTAAATCTTGAAAAATTGAGCTTTCTGCTAACCGAAAACTGAAATAAAGCGTATGGTATTGCTGTTGTTGTGCATAATTAATAATTCTAGTCATCAGGGAAGTTTTTCCCATTTTTCTGGCCGCGTTAATCCGGATAAGACTACCCCCGCGCAATATCTCTTGATAACAAGTCTGTTCTAGATTGTTTCTGTTGATATAAAAGGGGGAATCGAGGGGTACTTGTCCCTCTGGTAACTCAGGCAATAGTTGAGGATTAATAGTATCAGTTTCTGGCAAGCTAGGACGATAATAATCGCTATTTTCTAGAGTTAAATTAAAAGCTTGAAAACAATGTTTCAGGGTTTGTTTATCCACTCCCGATTCACAAGCAAATACCTTCATCAGAGTATCTACCCCTAAAAGAGTTTTCTCGCTGAGGACTTCTAGGGTGAAACGATGACCGCGATTATCCCGATATTCCGCTTCTTGTTTGGCAGTAAGTAATTTTTCTAGTCCTGTGGGGGTAAGGACAACCCCGCGTCTGCGGCGCTGTTTTTCTGGTTTTTCCATGATAGTTTTTCCCTGTCCTGAACTCAAACTCTGCACCTCTACTAGAGGTTTTGAGTTTCCTATAGACTTCTCCTCAACAGGGAAACAATCAATTCCGTAATTTTACTGGTTTTGGTGGTTCTTCGTTACTTAGTATGGTTCGATAGGGTGGCATAAATGGACTAAATCCTTATCTGGCAAGAGATTTGATTGATTAGTTCGCTCTAGATCGAAAACAATTAACAAAAATCGCCAAATGTCTTTCTCTATAAGAGTTTCATTGCTTATAACCCTGTACGTTGCATAAGACAAACCGAAGAACCGTTTTGGTTTAGCCATCGAGAAGGTAGGAAAAATAACCAGACCACTTATTTCTGGGATAGGGATAAATCTTAGCCTACTTGCTGACGATAGATATTCATTTCTAGGCTATCTTCCCCATAAAGATCCTCAATGTGTTGATGACAGCAATCGATCGCAAATTGCTCAAATTCTCTCGGTTCAATTTGATACATTTTGGCAAAAATATCCGGTTGAACACGACAAAATTCCGGTCTCTGGTCATAAATGGTACAGAGACGGGTTTGGCGATCGAAGTATATACACCAACCTTCTTCCCCCACCATGCTGAGATATTGACTTAATTGTGCGGGAGTCAGATATTCTTCTAAGTCAGGACGCTCATCGGGATTTAGTTGACAACAAGCTCCACAATTTTTAATACATTTCCAATTGGCCATATAACCGGTGTGCCGCAATCAATTAATCCTCGGACCTACTGACTAGCTTACTAGCAATTAGTCCCAATTTTGCCTTCCCGCAGCAATTCCCCTCAATAGTTTTAATCTAAACCGGCGATCGGGAGTGAAAGCTTGACGAGGTCAGGATTGAGAAAAATGGGCGTTGTAAGGGTCGAACTTACGGCATCCTGCTTGTAAGGCAGGCGCTCTACCACTGAGCTAAACGCCCGAATCATTTTTGCACTTTCTCAGCATAACATATATTTTTAAAAAAGTATATTATTTTTTTGAGCGAGTTGATTTTTTTCCGATGCCCTCTGGTCGAACTCACGATCGCATTACCCTAATTCTGCTGCCACCGATTGCGGGGGCGAGTTTTTTGGTCAGTGGCAGTGGTAACTTAACTCTGTTACTCTTGGCCAGTTATTTGTTTAGCGGATTTCTGTTTGGACCAGATCTTGACATCCACTCAGTACAATACAAACGTTGGGGTTATCTACGCTGGTTGTGGCTACCCTACCGTTCCATGATCCGTCATCGCGGTTGGTTATCCCACGGTTTATTGATCGGCACAGTCTTTCGGTTATTTTATCTTGGTAGTTTTCTTTTACTAGCGGCGATCATCATCATCCCGATCCTGCAAAGTTTCTGGGGTATAGACTGGGATTGGCGACTGTGGCCGCAGCAAGCGATCGCATTATGGCAACAGTATCCCCGGGTAGCGATCGCTATTTTCCTGGGTTTAGAATTAGGGGCGATGAGTCATAGTTGTAGTGATTGGATCGGATCGGCCTACAAACGTTCTCGAAAAGTGGCTCAAAAACCGGTAAAAAAGAAAAAACGTTAATAGTCCCCGTCCACAATTTCTAATTAGCCTTACTTTTATATTCTTGCCAAGTTTTCGGACTGATAAAGAGAGTTCCTTTTTCTTGCTTGTCGGGAAACTGGATATAATTTTTCTCTAAATAATCCTTGAGTTTTGGTGATTGCAGAAATTCCTTTTCAAATCGATAGAGAAAAACCAAATCGGGCTGTCTTTTTTCGATAACTTCTAGGATAAAATCCCCATCAAGATTCTGATTGATAAATCTCTTTCTGGTGATGACAGCAGTTTCTGGGGGTGTTTTCAAGAAATATTGATATATGTAGTGAGGATTATCGGTTAACAGAAGTTTATCGGAGTTTTTAAATTTTTCAAACACAGCTTCTGCTAAAAGAGGTTTATACCTTTTGTTAAATTGAACGTAGGCATTAATTGAGGGATCACGATTGGTGATTATTCTTAAGGTATTAAAGATAAATTGACCAGACAGGGAGAGAAAAATCAGCATTTTAAGTATTAATACTCTGGTTATTTTGCGATTTTGCTGAAATTCCCCGAGGCTATCAGTAATTTTTAACTGTTCGACAAATAAGGCAATTATCCAAACGGCAGGAATAATTAAATGGATATAATAATAAGGCCAAATTGGGGCGACTGTGGCAAATCTAAATAGATTAGAACCTAACCAAACCAAGGGCGGTAAAAGTGGTATTATGTTGCGAGTAAAAACCATCGCTATAATAGCGATCACTGTCATGATTAGATAAATTGGTTCCTGTTGTAGGGCGCTTTGTAAGAGAGTCAATAAGGTGAGATTTTCTTCACCGAAACTAGAGGCAACACTGACATGAGATTTAATGATATTTGCGTAGGAAAAAGGAAAAATAGTCAGGGAACCCAAGACAAAGACTAAAACGACAGCGACTGACCAAATAACAATATCAATGATTCTTTTAATAAAACTATTCTGTTGATTAAGAAAAATAATTAAAGCTACAGTTGGGATAATAGTAATGCCTGAAAGTTTAATTTGCAGGGAAAAAACGAAAGCAATAGCACTAAGTAAATACAGCCCATACTTAAGCTTACCCGTGAATTGAAGGGCTTTAAAGATAATAAAAATACTTAAAATTGTAAAAAAAAGTGAGGGTAATTCCCGCAACATTGTCGTTGACAGGGTAATATAAACTAGACAGGTTGAGAGAATGAATACCGATAAACAAGAGGCTAATATTCCGCAATTAACTCTCAGAATTAGATAAAAAATTCCTAACATAATTGTGGACAAAGAAAGCACCATAATGCGCGCCGCATGGATAGTAAATCCTGTCACGCTTAACCAACCATTTAGTAAAAGAGATAAACCCGATAAATGATCGTGCCAAACTTGTTCGTAGAGACGATAACCTTGTTTAGTGACGTAGGCAAGTACCAGGGCCACCGCTTCATCAAAATTAAGGATATAGGGATAATGAAGCGGGACTTTCCAGAAAACAATCCCTAGAAAAAAAACTGCAATGGCAATTAATGCCATTAAATCAAAACGATAAGATTTCTTATTCATACACTTTTTCTGGACAAGAATTGCTGCGTATCTTATCACAGATCGAGACATCAATTATGGGTAAAAAAAGATACAAAGATTACTTTTCAGAACTACGCCCTAAATCTTTAGATCTATGATAGGCCGCCACTACTGCCTCGATAATAGTCGATCGAAAAGAGCCTTTTTCTAATTGTCTCACCCCAGCAATCGTGGTTCCCCCGGGGCTAGTGACGCGATCCTTTAATTCTCCCGGATGTATGGCCGATTCTTTTAATAGGGTTGCCGTCCCTAAAACTGTTTCTAGGGCCAATTGAGACGCGATCGCTCGCGGTAATCCGGCCGCCACACCACCATCGCTTAAAGCTTCCACCATCAAGGCCACAAATGCCGGGCCCGATCCCGATAATCCCGTTACCGCGTCCATCAAAGCTTCGGGAACTTCCACCACCGAACCGACGGCCGCAAAAATATCTCTGGCTACGGCCAGATGTTCCGGTTCCGCATGACGACCGGATGCGATCGCTGTAACCCCTTGTCCCACCGTGGCCGGGGTATTGGGCATCGTCCGGATCACGGGGCGATCGGGAAAGCCCATTTCTAAGCGATTGAGGGTAACTCCTGCTAAAATCGAGATAATCAAGGGTTTTTCGGGTATTCCCAGCAAACTATTCACTACTGGCTCTAAAATTTGCGGTTTTATCGCTAAGATTAACACCTCAGTTGCTCTAGCGGCTTCCCGGTTATCCTCACTGACTTGTACTCCGTAGGTATTAACCCAAAAGTTGCGCCGTTGGGATTGGGGTTCACTGACTAACACCGTTTCGGGACTATAAATATTTTTTTTTAATAAACGGCTGAGAATGGCCTCGGCCATGACTCCACCACCAATAATTCCTAAACGAATAGACACAGTATTATTTAAAGTAAAAAGTAAAAAGAAAAAAAGGCAGATTTAGATATCTTACCCCCAAAAAAACGCATCCTCTCGAGAATCGATCGATTTCTAGCTTCGACAAACTTAACGAGAGGACTATGGGAGGATTCATTGAGCTAATCGACTGCTTTCGGCTCCCCAAGCAGGTGCGGGGGAAACGGGACGAGCCATTTTCGGGTTGTCGGTGATATCGTGAATAGTTCCGGAAAGGGTGCTAACTTTAACGCAGCTGGGGGTAAATAGGAAAATACTCTCACCGATGCGTTCTTGATGACCATCAATCGCGTAAGTGCCACCGGCGACAAAATCCACGGCTCTTTGTGCTTCTTCGGGATCCATGACGTTGAGGTTTAAAACCACCGATTTGCGTTCTCTCAGGGTTTGGATAACTTGGGGCATTTCCTCGAAGGAATGGGGCTCGATCACGACTACTTCTGCATTATTGTTGTTAATACCTGGCATACCGATCACGTTGCTTCTGTTGAGTCCCATAGATGTGGCTGTACTGAGATTTAAAGGTTCGCGTTGACGACGATTGAGGGTATCTTCTTCTTCGTTTTGATCCCTATCTTGGGGGGAAGACTTTTCCCAGTTCATTTCTTCGTAGTCGGTTTCGTCTTCGTCTTCTGGTTGTTCGGAGATGCCGACAAAATCTTTGAGTTTGGTAAAAATGTTGTTCACAGTCTAAGTGTCCTTCAAAAGATTTTTTAGGTGGTCTTGGCTAGAGTCGGGGTTATTTTAGTGGCCTTTAACAACTTTTGCTCTTACTTGGTACAGGGGAACTATTTTGTTAAGGGTTCGTCATTCTAGTCGTCTGGAGGCAGCGGTTAGTTCCCTCTTTTCAGTTATCAGTTATCAGGGGATAGTTTTCAGGGATTGGGAAAAAGTCAATTCCTCATTTCTAACCACCGGTTTCTAGACTAGACGCTGTAATTTTAAGATATATTGTCACCGATTATTAAAATTTCTAGGGGTTTTTTCTGTAAATTTACGGAGATGGCTTAGTAGATGCGATCGCCAAAGATGCTGGTTCCCACCCGGATCAAAGTGGCTCCAGCCTTGATGGCGAGAGGATAATCGTTAGACATCCCCATGGATAGATGAGGCAGGCATAAACTAGAGCTATTCTCGATTATTTGGGCTAAATCCCCGGTTTTTTCAAAGGCGGCTAACTTTTCCCCGGCGGATAATCCCTGGGGTAGAATTGTCATCAAACCTTGAATTTTTAGCTGTTTACAGTTGACTAAAGCGGGAATATCTGCTAGTAATTCGTCCGTGTCCCAACCGAACTTATCGGGATCGGGGACAACTTTCACCTGTAGCAAAACTTGGGGATTAATCTCTAATTCCGCCGCTAGGCGATCGAGTCTTTGGGCTAATTTTAAACTATCGAGGGAATGGATTAAATCAAAAGATTCTAGGACTTTGCGGGCTTTATTTGCCTGTAGATGCCCGATAAAGTGCCAAGAAATATCTGGGAGGTCTTTTAGTTCTTGCTGCTTCGAGATTGCTTCCTGTAGCTTACTTTCAGCAAAATCTCTCACTCCTGCTTGGTAAGCTTGACGGATATAATCGCTCGATACCTGTTTACTGACGGCAATCAGGCGCGTGGAGGGGGGTAGGGTAAGACGGATTGACTCGATACGACTAGCGATCGTCATGAACTAGACTGAAAAGGTTTGTTGATAAGTTTGGTTGAGACTGTTAAATTCTTGCATATTACTGCGCCGTCGCAAATTCCGCAGCCGGTTTTCCACTAAAAGACGAGCATCGGAACGACTAATCGGATCGAACGAGACTTTTTTGGGCCCCACCGTCACCAGAAAAAAAAGACGTTGGGCATAAAGAGTGGTAAATAATTCCTGATGTTCTTCTAATAGACAGACTCTGTATAATAGACCGAAAGTGGGATGATTGAGATAGGTTTCGTTACTCATTCAAGCGATCGCTAAAGGAAAAGGATTGAGCGAACTAGAAAGTTTTTCAACAACAAAATCAAGCGGATGGCTCACAAACAACTGATTTTCCGGGTGTTTCCCCTAGCCTGATTTTACCAGAATCCTTCATTGACAACTAACGATGCCAGTCTATGTCATGATTTCCTGAGTTTTCACTTTTTCCCTGTTAACGTGGATACATCTCGGTGACAACTTGTCACCATCAGAAATTAGCTCGGCGGCAAAAATCAAAGATTTTCATTTAGCTGAGGAGACTCCGAGACTCCGAGACAGGAGGATAAAAAAGACAATAGACAACTAAAATACCCATAAAAGCTAAGATTATATCAAATTTATCAGGTTTTTTAGATATTTTAACTCGATAGCGGCGATCGGTGAACTGAAAACTCACATCTGATCACTGATAACTGATAACTGATCACTGAATCACTGATGAAATGCCCTAAGCTTGTATTAAGCCTTTTTTAACTTCAAATTCCTTTAACCTCAATCAATATGGATTTTTCTAGTCTTGTTGCCAGTCAGCTAAACGCCGGTGCTATCTGGCCTGAAGGAATCCTGATTATTACCCTGATGGTGATTTTAATCGGCGATTTAATCGTGGGACGGAGTGCCAGAAGTTGGCTGCCCTACGTTGCGATCGCTGGTCTGCTCGCTGCTGTGGTTGCTCTCTATTTTGCCTGGGATAATCCGAAACCAGTAGCCTTTTTAGGGGCTTTTGAGGGTGATAATCTCAGTATCGTCTTTAGGGCGATTATTGCTCTTTCTACCGCCTCCACAGTGCTGATGTCTGTCCGTTATGTGGAACAAGCGGGAACTTCCCTAGCGGAATTCCTGGCCATTATGCTCACCGCAACTCTCGGAGGAATGTTCCTATCTGGCGCTAGTGAATTGGTGATGATCTTCATCTCCCTAGAAATGCTCAGTATTTCCTCCTATCTAATGACCGGTTACATGAAGCGGGATCCTCGATCGAACGAGGCCGCTTTAAAATACCTGTTAATTGGAGCTTCTAGTTCGGCGATTTTCCTCTATGGTGTTTCCCTTCTCTACGGTTTATCTGGAGGTGAAACCAGTTTAAGCGCCATTGCTCAAAAATTAACCGCTGTTAACGGTGGTCAGTCCCTGGCCTTGGCGATATCATTAGTTTTTGTGATTGCCGGTATCGCCTTCAAAATTTCGGCGGTTCCCTTTCACCAGTGGACTCCTGATGTGTACGAAGGTTCACCCACTCCCGTGGTCGCTTTCCTCTCGGTGGGTTCGAAAGCGGCGGGTTTTGCCCTAGCAATTCGCCTATTAGTGACGGTTTTCGGTCTAGTCAGCGAACAATGGCGGTTTATCTTCATCGCCCTAGCAATTTTGAGCATGATCCTCGGCAACGTGGTTGCCTTGGCCCAAACTAGCATGAAACGGATGTTAGCCTATTCCTCGATCGGTCAGGCGGGTTTTGTCATGATTGGTTTAACCGCCGGTACTGACGCGGGTTACTCTAGCATGATTTTCTATCTGTTAATTTACCTGTTCATGAACCTAGGAGCTTTTGCCTGTGTGATTCTCTTTGCTCTCAGAACTGGAACCGATCAGATCGCTGAGTATTCGGGACTCTACCAGAAGGATCCGCTCCTAACCCTCTGTTTAAGCATCTGTCTGCTTTCTTTAGGGGGAATTCCGCCTCTAGCGGGCTTCTTTGGCAAGATTTATCTATTCTGGGCCGGTTGGCAAGCGGGACTTTATGCCCTCGTCCTCGTGGGTTTAGTCACCAGTGTGGCCTCGATTTACTACTATATCCGTGTGGTCAAAATGATGGTGGTCAAGGAACCCCAAGAGATGTCCGATGCGGTGAAAAATTACCCCGCTATCAATTGGACTCTTACCGGGATGCGTCCCCTACAGGTGGGTATTGTCCTCTCCCTAGTGGCGACTTCCCTAGCTGGTATCCTTTCCAATCCTCTCTTTACCCTAGCGACGGATTCCGTCACCACTACCCCCATCCTACAATCGGCGGCTCTGGTGACGCACATTTCCCAAGCGAATTGAGAATCCCTGTTGATTTATCGGCGTTGTCAGATCAGAATAGGAAAGATGCCATGCAATCCTTGCTATCAAAGTAATTTCAGTTCCAGGCTGATTCGGAGCATCTTTCAATTTGACAACGCCTATTGTAGGGCTAATTCCGGAATTAGCCCTACACCTAATCCGTTTTTAATAGTGTGATTAACTCTCAATTTGTTCTAAAATAGAGGCTAAAATATCTGGAGTGAATCCGTTAGCTTCTGCTTCATCAGTAGCTTGATCCATAATTATTGATAATCTCGCCGCTGCTTTTTGACGATATTTTTCTAATTCTAATTGAATAGTTTCAGTTAATTTGTTTTCTATTTTCGCTCGGTCATTGGGTTTAATTTTAGCGTAATATCTAGCAATTTCTAAAGGAACTTGAATAGTGATTTCTGTCTTGCTATTCATGGTAAGTAGCTGGTTATAATTAAATTAAAAATCGATTTTAGATTCGATCCCCCCTGCCCCCCTTGATAAGGGGGGTGTCTGATAATTTTTAACGCCTACCTACTTAATTGATTGTTTTTTTACTTTTAACAGACCTCTATTGTAGCACAAAATCACCATACTCATTCAATTTGACAATATTGATGTAAAAGTTGCCATTGGATCAAAAAAATCAATGAATAGAAACATGGACTAAAAATAACCCCCCCTCAACTGGCTAATTGAAGGGGCATTTATTGTATTTTTAATGAGCAATTTAGCCAACTTTTGTGGTTTCTTTTTCGATGGATTGGGATGGCTTTAGTTTGCGCTTGAGGGTTGAAGCTGCGCCGAGAGTGCTAAGGACTCCAAGACCAAAGAGGGAGGCGGGTTCAGGTACTTGTTGTACTTGTTGTACTGTCCCAAAAGTTACGGATAAAGCTACTGAAGCAGCAACATTTGGGGATGTATTGATGGCGATTTCAAAACCAGGATTACCATCAGTACCAATTACATAAAATGGACCACCGAAACCCGTGGACGAGTTCACAAACGCTAAATCAGCTGGGTTACTCCCATTAGCATTAGCTGTATTAAAAGTTAACGTTGAAGATGTGGCATTAACCAAAAATTGCCCTGTTCCCGAAATGTTAGAAGTGTCCGCAGCATTTAAAACAGGAAAAGGATTACCATTAACTGTCAGGATAAGGTTAACGTTGGTAAAGGGATTAGGAGTACCATTCTGGATAGTATAGCTGCCTACTGGCACATCTACGGTTCCCACTAAAGAAGCGTTATTACCTGATTCACTCCAACTGCGGTTAACAGTAAAAGTAACGGCCGTTGCTGCGACAGGAGTGAGCATAGCAGCGAGAGAAGTTGCGCCAGCTAAAGCTAGGGTAGGAATTAATCGGTTTTTAATCATCTTGATTGAACAAACGGGTGACTGGATGCAACTATCGTCTTCCTTGCGGCCTGGTCAAGCAACAGCCGAACCCAAGACAAAATGAGGACAGTAAGAGGATACACATTTACCCCCCCTGAACTGTATTAAAAGATACAATTTAATAAATCTTTACATTCTTCATTCGTTGAGTATAGGCTACATATCAGGACAGACAAAAGGGTGAATAAATAATCAGTTTTTAATAACCAGATTTAGCGTTGGGTTTCATGCTTCAACCCAACCTACGTTCATCTAAATCCGTTGAGTATAGGCTACATATCAGGACAGGCAAAAGGGTGAATAGATAATCAGTTTTTAATAACCGGATTTAGTATTAAGACTTGTTCTAGGCTTAACCTGCTTTTTGCCTTACTCAAATTGGCCAAGTAAAAGACTCATTTCGTTAACAACATTCTCACTTGCTTTTAATGCTTCTTTTCTAATTGCTTGAATTTCAGCCATACTTTTTGCTATTCTCTGCTGTTCAGATTTGGGTGGAATAGGCACTAAAACTTTTGACAAATCATCCACTAAAATAGTAGGAATCGCATGACCTGTCATGTACCTTTTAATCTGGCGCAAAAAAAAGTCTGTTCGCATATATACTAATAAAAACAAAGGCTCGACTCCCTGAATATTTCTTAATACCGAAAATCCATTTGAGCAAATTGCTCCGTCTTCATCTTCCGTGATTAGGGCTGTTGCTTGACGTGAGCTTCCTGTACTTGCTCCTGAAATTGCTGTAATAATATCACCTTTGTACAATCTATATGTTGCGCGAGATGGAGCTTCATGTGCTTTGATTATTTGTTGAGAAACAACTTGCATTGTACGATAATCAACATCGGAGATAGCGATATATCTAATTTCACTGTCCCTAGCTAAACGAAAATCAGCCGCAGCTCTCAAAATATCGGCAATTTCACCTAAAGGTTTCGCTCCAATAGATTTTAGATGTTCTAATAATTTTTGGTCATTGGGTAAATAATGTTCGGCATCCAGTCTCGAATTGAGCAGGGTATTCTTAACTGTATAAATACAATCGCTGTTTTGTGCAAATTCGCCATTGATAAATGACCTAAAAGATTGAGAAATATCATCTATATCATCGTCAACTATTGGCAAACCTGATTTTGTTCGGGCTATAACTCCCGACTCGTTGCGCTTATATATTGTTTGTCCTTTAACGTCATAGCCTATTTTTTTGATTTGTGCCATAAAACAAGAATCATTGTCTGCTGGTAATTTTTGAACTACCAAAAGTGATGTCTTGATTCCAGTGCCGTAGGGTACAAAGGCTTCCGGCGGTATGGAAACAACACCTAATATTTTTGTTTGGGAGCGCAACCAATAGCGAATCAGTCCATTAGAGATATTTTGTAATAGACCATCGGGTAAAACAATTGCCATGCGACCACCTGCACGCAATAATTTTATAGATTTCTCAATAAATAAAATATCGGGCGACTGACCTGCTAAAACGGTTGGGGAAACTTCCCAACCATTGGACGCTGATTTATGCCATTTCCGGGCAAGAAGATATGATTTAAGAATTTTCTGGTCTTCTACTTTGCCTTTATTTCCAAAAGGAGGATTTGTCAAGATAACATCAAAAGAGTTATTTAATTTTTCATCTTCGATAAGCGCATTAGTGCAGATAATTTCTGAACCTGTGCCACCTTCAAAAACTAAACGAATCATTCCCGAAAGGGCGACATCGGGATTAAATTCAATTCCCGTAATACTTTCTTGCACAAAAGTTGCTATATCGAACTCTGGGTTATTTTGTCGAACATGGTTTATTGCTTGAATTAAGAAACCACCACTTCCGCAAGCAGGGTCGATAATTTTTTCTTTTGGTTTGGGGTCTATCATTTCAACCGCAAGGCGTACAATTGGGTGAGGGGTAAAAAATTCTCCCCTATCTCCACGCTGGTGTCTATTTACAAAAGTTTGAAAGGCTTCACCTTTTATATCGCCAGATGTTTTACTTAAATTGATGTACTGTAACTTTCCTACAATATAAGCAAGAGTCAAAGGTTTTAACTTGAATGTGTCATCGGTGAAAAATCCCCGATAATGATTCTTGATGGAGGTAAATAATTGACTGAGACGCGACATAAATTCATCGGACTTATTGGCTACGATGGCTTTATATTCACTTGCTGTAACGCCAAAATTTACAGATTGCTTGGCAGATTTTTCATCATGAAGTTTGATGATGATTAGTTTAACCATCTCGTGAAAAATCTTGTCTTTGAGCATTCCTTCGTTGGCGTAAATATAATTATGGCACTCTTCAAAAACTGCTGCAAGATTGTTAGAAGGCCGTAATTCCTGAATTTGGGGGAGTTTTTCAGGTAACAGGCTGTCTTGGGAAAATAACAATCCTTGCTCTTTCATTGACTGCGCTTGATTTGACCGTTTCCCCTTGCGGGTTGTTGAATAGATAGACTATTTTTAGCCTCGACTGCATTCCTAACAAACCAGTCTTTTAGTGGACAGAAAGCATCGCCATCTTGATTAAACAATAACTTGCTCCTATACTCTGATTGTAGAATATAAATTAGAGTATGTCAAGAGATAAAAAATTCAGTTTAATGTTAACCAAAGTGAGTAAAAAAAGCTTAGAGATTATGCCAAGTCATACTAAATCCGTTGAGTATAGGCTACTGATGAGGATAGGCAAAAGGCAAAAGATACAATAGATAATCAGTCTTTAATAACTGGATTTAGTATCAAAAGACTTTTCTATGGCAGAAATCTTGAGGGATTATATCAAAACATTGCGGACGACTGAATAAATTCAGTCATGCTCTCGTGTTATTTTAGTAAAATTGTTTAGCCTTTTGATCAGGTGGGTGGCACTCACCTGATTTATTTTTAGCTATACATTAAAACGGAATAGTAAAACATCACCTTCTTGAACAATGTATTCCTTGCCTTCACTTCTGACTAAACCTTTTTCTTTAGCGGCGCTCATTGTGCCACTATTAACTAAATCCTGATAAGACACGGTTTCTGCACGAATAAAACCCCGTTCAAAATCCGAGTGAATAACTCCAGCTGCCTGGGGTGCTTTCATGCCAGAAATAATCGTCCATGCGCGGGTTTCTTGGGGACCGGTGGTGAGATAGGTACGCAGTCCTAATAACTCGTAGGTAGCTTTAATTAAAGATTTTAATCCCCCTTCTTCTACTCCTAAAGAACCGAGAAAATCTTTTCTTTCTTCTTCCGACAATTCCACCAATTCCGATTCCACTTGAGCAGAAACGATCACAACTTTTGCCTGTTCCTGTTGGGCAATTTGACGGACACTTTCTACCCAATCATTACCCGTGGCCAGATCATCTTCGCTAACATTAGCGGCATAAATAATCGGTTTACGACTCAATAAACCGAGATTTTTAATTAACTCTTCTTCCTCTTTGCTTAAATCCACTTTTCGCGCCGAAATACCGTCATTAAGACAAATTAGGATTTTTTCAAGGATAGCCAATTCTTCGGCGGCTTCCTTGCTATTTTTCGCCTGTTTGCGTAAACGTTCCACCCGCTTCTCCACCTGTCCCAAATCCGCTAGAGCTAACTCTAGATTAATCACCTCGATATCGCGGGCCGGATCCACAGAACCGGAAACATGAATAATATCATCATTATCAAAACAGCGCACCACATGAACGATCGCGTCCACTTCCCGGATATTAGCCAAAAATTGATTACCCAATCCTTCCCCCTGACTCGCACCCTTGACTAATCCGGCGATATCGACAAATTCGATCCGCGTCGGCACGATTTTCTCAGAATTAGAGATTTTAGCCAAAACCTCCAGACGTTCATCGGGGACGGATACCACACCCACATTCGGTTCAATGGTACAAAAGGGAAAATTAGCGGCCTCGGCCTTGGCATTAGCCACCAGAGCGTTAAATAGGGTGGATTTTCCCACATTTGGCAGTCCCACGATTCCAGCTTTCAACATAAAAATTGCTTGATAAACATCATCCCGACCTCTCACTATATCAGGCTGCCTCTCGTTTTTGTGAATCCAGTTGATGAGAAAGACTGTGGATAGTCAACAGCTTAGTTCACATTTATTTAACTTCCTTAACTAAAAGTAGGCGAGACTTTACAAGAGATTGCGAGAATGGGATGTAATGCTTGAGACTGAGTTAGGGTGAAAAGTAAGAAAGAATACACTTGTAGCACTGGGCAAAATTATGGCAAGACAGGCCTTTCACTTCTAACTACGTCCTGAGAGTAATTTTCAGTGCTATGACAGTATATTTCCTAGGGCGATCGAGTGTAAATATCGTCCCATCGCCACAACTAATCACTAAATCATTGTTGGGGGTATCTGTATGAATCAAAGTATCGGAGCAAACACCCGTAATGTGGCCCTTGTCGGCCCCTACTCCAGTGGAAAAACCTCCTTACTGGAAAGTTTACTTTTCGTAACAGGAGCCATCACCAGAAAAGGCAAAATTAGCGATCGCAATACCGTCAGTGATAGTTCCACGCAAGCGCGGGATCGACAGATGAGTGTAGAAGTTTCCGTTGCCCATAGTCAATACCAAGACCTAAATTTTACCTTTCTCGATTGCCCCGGTTCGATCGAATTTGCCAGTGAAACCTATAATGCCCTCGTCGGGGCCGGTGCTGCTATTATCGTTTGTGAACCGGTGGTCGATCGAGTTCTCACCCTGGCTCCCTTGCTAAAATTCCTCGATGATTGGGAAATTCCGCATCTAATCTTCATCAACAAGATGGATCGCTGTAATAGTCACTTTAACGAAGTCCTACAAGCTCTCAAATCCGTTTCTAGTCGTCCCCTCGTTCCCCAGCAATATCCTATCCGGCAGAACAACGAAATTATCGGATTTATCGATTTAATCAACGAACAGGCTTATCATTACCATGCTAACAGTCCCGCCGATCCTGTACCTTTACCCGACCACCTCAAGGAAGAAGAACAGATTGCTCGACAAGAAATGCTAGAAACGATCGCCGAATTTGATGATCATCTTTTAGAAGAACTCCTCGAAGATATTAACCCCTCCCGGGAAGAAATTCTCCAAGACTTAAAACAAGAACTGGGAGCCGATCAGATAGTACCCGTGTTCTTAGGTATGGCGGAACGGGACTATGGTGTGCGTCATCTCCTCACCGCTTTAGTGGAAGAAGCACCGGCCCCGACAATTACTGCCAACCGTCGCGGTCTCGATCCCAGTGCGGATGGGGATGCGGTGGTACAAATCCTCAAAACCTATTTTACTCCCCAGGGCGGTCGCCTCTCCCTAGCGCGAGTCTGGCAGGGAACCCTTAGCGATGGCATGGCCTTGAACGGTGTGCGGATTGGTGGTATCTATCGTCTTATGGGACAACAACAACAACCCTTACAGCAAGCGCAAGCGGGGGAAATTGTCGCTCTCGGTCGTTTGGAGGGAATCGCCACCGGAGATGTGGTTAGCAGCGGCAGTCAAAAACCCGATCTTCCCAAAGGATTACAACTCAAACCCGTCTTTGCCTTGGCTATTGCCGCCGTCAATCGCAAGGATGAAGTGAAATTAAGTTCAGCTTTGACAAAACTGATCGAAGAAGATCCTTCCCTCTACTGGGAACAACACGGTGATACTAAAGAAGTGATTCTTTGGGGACAGGGAGAAATTCATCTGCAAGTGGCCCTCGATCGCCTGGCGCGCAAGTATAATCTACCGATGACCACCCATTTACCCCAAGTTCCCTACAAGGAAACGATCAAAACCAGCACCAAATCCCACGGACGTTATAAACACCAAACCGGCGGTCACGGTGCTTTTGGCGATGTTTACCTCGATATTAAACCCCTGGCCCGGGGGGAAGGTTTCCACTTCCATGAAAGCATTGTCGGTGGTGTCGTCCCCAAACAGTATATCCCCGGGGTGGAAACGGGAGTGCGGGAATATCTCGGTCATGGTCCTTTGGGTTTCCCCGTGGTCGATATCGATGTCACTCTCACCGATGGTTCCTATCACAGTGTCGATAGTTCCGAACAAGCTTTTAAACAAGCGGCCCGTCTAGCGATGACGGAAGGACTGCCTAAATGTCATCCGGTCTTATTAGAACCAATTCTATCGGTGACGGTTCTCGCTCCCTCAGAATACACCGCCAAGGTTTTGCAGTTAATCAGTGGCAAACGCGGTCAAATTCAGGGTTTTGAAGCTTCCGAGGAGTGGAAAGGTTGGGATCAGGTAACGGCCTATCTCCCCCAAGCGGAAATGCACGATTTTATCGTTGAATTGCGTTCTTTGACTATGGGTGTCGGTTTCTTCCAGTGGGATGAGGATCACCTGCAAGAAGTGCCAGATAAACTGCGTGATGCGGTTTTAGCCATGCAGGGTAATGGTAACAAGTAAAGTCTTCTTGGCTGTCACTAAAATAGAGCGATAAATTACCAAGAGATGGGCTTTTATTGGCTCATCTCTCCCTTTTTTGGCAAAAAATGACAGAAGGGTTCGATAAGATTCTCTCAAGTTTGTACTGTCTTATAAATTCTTGTCTGTGTAGTTCAATAATATTTCTAAGACCTTTTTAAGTTCGATAATTGGCAATGCCTGTTGTCTTCCTGCTCCAATTAAACGATGTGTAACACCATAAAAAATATTTGTCTCAACGTCACGTTCCATTAATGTATCGCCTTTTTCCTTTAGAAGTTTATTCTTATTTTCAAAGTCTATATCCCAACACACTAATATATTAATATGATTAGCATCTTTTTTATTATTATTAATATCTGGATAAATATCTCGTAAGTTTTTCTTAAATTCTATCAAGATGTCTTTTCTTAGACTACTTCCATAAGTTGTAAAAATTTTCTTATGTATTCCTAGTTGATTGTCATTTGAATAATATATATCTTGAGACTCTGTTAAATTATAATAGTACAAACCATCATAAACTTGATAGCCTGACAGTATTTTTAATTCATAGCCTTTAAGAAGATTCTTAGCAACAATTTCAATAAAAAGGCCGAGAACCTCCTGCTCTTCTAGCGGTGGTAAATACTTTTGAGTTAAAGATGATTCAAAGTATCTTTTTTCTTTCAATTTATCATTTAATTTTTCATAAGGTATATAAAAAGGATCGCTAATTCTTGTTCTAGTATCTCCTTCAACTATGTAGCGACGATATTTAATATAGTTTCTGTCTTTAAGTATCTCAAATACTTTATCCGATATCTGTTTCATTCGATAAGGACTAATTCCTTTTCTACCTGAGTCTAACTCCGTACGAATTGAATTATCTTTTATATCTACTAAAACCGTGTAGGGAAAGTAATTACTGCCATCAAATGGATCTATGCAAATTCCCGTAGGCATTCCATTGATTGCCAACCAGCATCCGTGTTCTATCTCGAAGTCAGTAGAAGAACTATCATCCTTATTTTTGAATCTTTTGTTAAAGTCATTGATAAAGTTCTTACTGGTAGCAGAAATTAAAATTCTTGCGGACAAAGGATTTTTAGAACCAAATTCAATTTCATCTATTTTTTCGTCTAGAAGATTGACTTTAAAAGCAGCCTCTTTTTGTGTTTGGGAGAACTTGTCATCGCCTAATTTTATCAAAGTTTCGTACTCGTCTGGTCTATCATAAAATGATTGCTCAATTCCAACCACTTCTCGAACAATTTCCCTGACAGTTAAATAGCCAGTTTTAATTTTAAACTTCTGACCATCTACCTTAAGGCTAAATTGAAAATACTCTTTTGAAGAGAAGACTTTATCTAGGGTTCCAACCACAGACCTTGTTCTCAAAATTGCCTCGATGGTTTTTTCACATTTGGCAAAATTAAAAGCTGTTGATAGTGTTTCCTCTACTACTTCATTGGGAAAATCCTTAGGAAATTTAACAGTTATCTTTGTTTGAGATTCTTCTGAAGTTGATTGACATTTCTGACCAATTTCTTCTTCTTCTGAATTTGGCAATTCTGATTTAGAGTAGATAAAGTGATATAAATCTCTATAGGTTCTTGATGCTTTTATCCCGTCTTTGATACTCTCAATTTTCAATAAATTACTTTGAAAAGCAACAAAGGTAAATCCATAACCCATAAATCCAAATTTTCCAGTATTTTTCTCTCTTTTTAAAGATTTACCATTAACTAAAATCTTAGATATTTCTGATTCTTCTATACCAATACCGTTATCTGTGATGATGATTTCTCTTTGCTCCGTATTTATTTCTAACTCGATCCGACCTTGCTCGATTTTGTCTTCTCCAAATTTTTCTATAATGGCATCGGCACTATTTTGCAAAAGTTCTGTGTAAATATCCCAAGTGTGTCTATAGCTGGATATTATTCTTTCAATGTTTGATCTTATTTGTGATGTTTGTTGTTTGGATAATTCCTCTTTAAGTATATTTTTCTGTTGTTTTTTTTCAAATTCTCTTACAACATCAGCCATAATATTAGTGCCTTAATGATAGATTTGAGTTGTTCATAAAACCATGGCTTTCTATAGTATCATTGAACTAACCAGATGTCAAACTGGAAATGACAGAAGGGTTCGATAAGATTATCCTAGTGCTATACTGCCCCAAATTAGTCTCGGAATTCTCAACTTAACGCCATGAATTTATCTAACCTGATCTTAGTCGCCCTCGGTGCAGGAATTGTTTTCGGTGCGCTGCTCAATGGTTTTTTTCCTGCGCTAATCCTACCCTTAGATGACTATATTCTCACGCCGGTGGGACAGGTTTTTCTGCGTTTAATTCAATTTGTGGTGGTTCCGATCGTTTTTTCTTCCCTTATTTTAGGATTAACCCGGGTACAGAATGCGGCGCGGATCGGTAGATATTTACTCAGATTGATGACTGGCTATCTGCTAACCAGTACACTTGCTCTGTTAATTGGCATGGCCACGGCGTTGCTATTAAAACCGGGGATAGGTTTAGAGGGATTTGCCACTAATGCCGCCATGACCACCAATACACCCGTATCCTTGAGAGATTGGCTGATTAGCTTGATCCCGGTTAATCCCCTAGAAGCTCTTACCGGGGGCAATCTTTTACAGGTAATCGTGACGGGAGTTTTATTTAGTATCGGCATCGGACTGGCTAAAGAGGGGGCAAAACCTTTTATTCTGTTGATAGACAGTCTTTATCTAATCAGCGAGAGAATCCTATCGGTGATTCTTTATCTAGCACCTGTGGGGGTATTTGCTCTGATGGCTTCGGTTATCGCCACCCAAGGATTAGAATTAGTGGCGAGACTTTTTTTCTATGTTTTTGGTCTGTTTTTGGCTAGTACCTTGATGATTGGGGTGTATGTTTTGCTCCTTTTTGCCCTCAAAGGAGAACCTCGACGCTTTTTTAGCTCTTTATCGGAATCTTTATCGTTAGCTTTCGGTACTGCTAGTTCTAACGCCGCTTTACCCGTGGTTTTGCGGGAAATTCAAGAATACGGTTTACCCGAAGATATCGCCAGTTTCGCTATTCCCTTGGGAACGGTACTAAAACGCGATGGTTCGGCAATTTTACAGGGATTTAATGCTCTTTTTATCGCTCAGGTGTACGGAGTTCCTTTAAGTCCCTCTTTGTTATTAGCGATCGCATTGAGTGGTTTATCGAAAATTTGGGTTAAAACCCCGTCCTTTGAGGACGGCTTTAAGCTACAATGGAAAAAGCGATAACCAAGCTAAAAACTGAACCTTGACCACAGATAGTAGGGGGTTTCGTTCAGAAAAGACTTCAAATTCGGCCT